>DQBY01000108.1 GCA_003534085.1 Candidatus Moraniibacteriota bacterium
ACCACTCACCATCCCACGGCCGTACTGATGTGATTGCCTCACGTGAACGGTCAGGAACTAAATTTATGAATAAGCGTAAACAAAAATATCAATCGCAAAATTTTATGAATCCTAAAAAAATGCTGAAAATCCCGAAAAAATACTCATCTTTAGAATTCATCAAGCTGATCACGTGGTCGGAGATTTTTGAGGTTTGGAAGAAGGGTGAAGCGCATCAGGAATCTTGGAAGAAGCATCGGGAGGAGCGGGGATTTGCGTCTTGGGATGAATGGAGGGAGGCATATGCAAGACCTCTGAATCTGGAAACTCTCGAATGGTCCTTGTATAGGATTAAAAATCCGACAGAAGAAGCGCTGAACTTTTATGGGACACCTACCCGCGGGTGGGTAGAAAAAGCGTACAATGGTCAAACCACGAAACAATTGAAGGATATCGTCGGTCTTCCGATAATTTCTGAAAATGATAAAATTAAAGCGATAAAAAAGAATTTTCCGAAAGAAGCTATGCTGACCGGCTTGGTGCACGATGGAAAAATTATCCTGATTGAGGGCATGCATCGCTCCTGCGCTTTGGCGAGCTGGGGCCAGAAACAGGAACTGAACAGTAAAATTACGATAGCTTTAGCAGCGTGGGATAAAGATATTCAAATTTTGGGAGGAAATTATAAAAATAAAAATAATTGATCTTTGAAAGGAGGTAAAAAAGATATGCGAGAAGAAAAAGTTTTGCATGATGCAACTTTATGCCTTTTGATTAATCCGGATAACGAAGTCAGTTTAGCTGTCAAAGCTGACAAGATAGGCAAAGGCTGTAGAAATGGCTACGGAGGAGGGATTGAGCCGGGAGAAACTCCCAGGATAGCGGCAGTCAGAGAAACTTTGCATGAAGCTGAGGTTATTGTGTTGCCGGAGGATTTGGGGAAAATTGGTATTATGTATTTTTACAACACTAAAACAGATGGAAGTATATTTGTCTGCAAGATGCATGTTTTTATCGCAAGACGGTGGGAGGGTAATCCGAAAGAAACCAGAGAAATGTTAGATCCGCAATGGTTTTCTGCTGATGTTTTGCCTATTGATAAGATGATGCCTGCTGATACGTTTTGGATGCCTTTAGTCCTGAAAGGTAAAAAAATAATAGGGATATTCCATTACGCGCCATTTCAAAAAAAATTGATCGCTGATCCCATAATTGAAGAAGTTGATTTTGTTCCGGAATATTGACTGGCTGAGTAAAAATTCAGCCAGTTTTTTGTTTTCAGAGTTCTTGCAATTTCCATAATTTTGTGTTAGAATTATGCGATGGAAAATATCAAATACCCGATCAGGATAAACCGCTATTTAGCGCTTAATAATTATGCCAGCCGCCGAGAAGCGGACGGCTTGATTGCGCGCAAAATAGTGAAAATCAACGGAAAAATCGCCGAAATAGGGGACAAAGTGAACGAAGGGGATCAGGTTGAGGTGGATATGGAAACTAAGCAGAAGCTCAAAATATACCGGTATTTCGCGTATATCAAGCCGAGAGGCATAGTGACCCATACTCCGGAAAAAGAACAGCAGGGAATCAAAGAGGTGACCGATATCCCTCAGGATGTTTTTCCTGTCGGAAGATTGGATAGGGAATCCCATGGACTGATCATCCTGAGCAACGATGGCCGGATAACGGATAAATTGCTCAATCCGGAATTTGATCATGAGAAGGAATATATCGTCAGGGTGAACAAATCCATCACAAATATTTTCCTGAAAGTCATGGAGCGGGGAGTTCAACTGGAGGATTTCAAAACAAAACCGTCCAAGATAAAAAAACTGGCCGACAAAGAATTTAAAATAATTTTGACAGAAGGAAAAAAACACCAGATCCGCAGGATGTGTACAAATTTTGGTTTTGAGGTGGCTGACTTGAAAAGAGTGCGAGTGATGAATATAAAATTAGGCACGATGGGAAAAGGAAAAAAGCGAGAAATTATCGGGGAAGAATTGAATAATTTTCTAAAATCGATCGGGATTAGGTAGTTGTCCCAGCACCAATTCCGAATATAGATTTCAGATACTAAAATTTATATCCACGGAATCGCCTGCGGCTTAGTGAGAAGTAATAAAGAGAATTAATTTGCGAATTGGNNGTTGTAGCTGCTCGCTCCGCTCGCAGACAAAAATGGCATGTTGACAGATGAAGTAAAAATAAAGATTTTTGCCGGCAAAGGCGGAAACGGAATGGTTGCTTTCAGCCGGACCAAGATGACTCTTGGGCCGACCGGAGGACGCGGCGGAGACGGCGGAAGCGTCTATTTTGAAGGCGTGTCCGATCTGACCGCGCTGAACAAATACAGGCACAAGAAGGAATATTATGCCGAAGACGGGAAGCAGGGGAAAAGCGACAAATCGACCGGACATGCCGGTCCGGAGCTGATCCTTTCAGTTCCGATCGGTTCTGTTTTGCATAATCTGGAAACCGGAGAAAACATCGATATCACGAAAGTGGGGCAAAGAGTCCTGGTCGCGAATGGAGGCGTCGGAGGACGGGGGAATATGTATTTCCGCTCACCGATCAATACCAGTCCGGAAGAGGCCGAAGAGGGAAAGCCGGGAGAAGAATTTTCTTTTTTTATCGAGCTTCGTCTGATTGCTGACATCGGATTGGTCGGATTGCCTAACGCCGGAAAATCGAGCCTGCTGAATGAATTGACGAAAGCCCAAGCCAAGGTGGCTAACTATTCCTTCACCACTCTTGAGCCAAATCTGGGCGTACTGGAGGATCTTATCATCGCTGATATTCCTGGATTGATCGAAGGAGCTTCTTTGGGCAAAGGATTGGGCATAAAATTCTTGAAACACGTAAAAAGGACAAAGCTTCTGATCCATTGCATCTCTTCGGAATCAGAGGATATGAAGCATGACTGGGAAGTGATCCGGAAAGAGCTGGAGACGTATGCGGAAGAGTTCAAGACCAAGAAAGAAATGATTTTACTCACAAAGACGGATCTGCTGACCCCCGCGGAATTGAAAAAGAAGCTTGCAGAAATAAAAAAGTTGGCTAAGAATAAAAATAGCCTGGGATTTGAAGCAATTTCCATCCATGATTGGGATAGTCTGGAGAATCTAAAAAGCAAATTTTTGAGCTTAAACCAGGCCTAATTTGAGTGTGCTATAATAAAAAAGAAATAAAAATTTAACTTTTCAGAAAAATGGAAAAAAATCTATTATTGAGCCTGATAATTGCCGCTGCCTGGACAATCCCTTGGAAAGCAGTTGCGCTTTGGAAGTCCGCCCGGCGCGGAGAGAAGATCTGGTTTACTGTCTTGCTTCTTTTGAATACGCTGGCAATTTTAGAGATCTTGTATATTTTTGTTTTTTCCAAAAGGAAGAAGTAGCATTTTTCTAAAACATAATACGGCAGACCATGTATTGGATATATTTAATTTTGTTCATACTCGCGGTTTTGGTTCCAGACATAATGGATGGGCGGAGTTATTATTTTCTTTCAGAAACTCACCTGGAAGAAATATCTATCCTCCTTTTGGGAATGGCCGGTTTCTTTATCTTCATTTTTAAGGAGCGCCAGCTTTCCATCCGGGAAACAGAAAATGTCCAGGATAAGCGGAAACTTTTTAGAGCCAATAAGGATTTGGCGGAATCATACAGTTATATAGGAGAAGTGAATAGAAAGATGGAAATCCTGATGCAGATCGCATTGGGCTTGAATGACCGATCTGATCTGACGAAGAGCAAGGAAAAAGAAATCTACAATACGATTCTTGCCGCTTCAAATTCCATAGTAAAAGCCAAGTTTTCTTGCCTGAGATTCGTCGATATGAAGGACAATAAGACCCAAAAAGAAGTTTTGAACGCGGGAAGCTGCAAAATTAGAAACGCCGAGTTGCTTGATGTCGGCGGAGATATAAACATAAAAAAGAATGACGACGTCATCATTGTTTCCTCGCTGAAGGAAATAAGCGGCGTCAGATGTTATTTGATCATCCAGCGCTACGACGAAGCTGAGTCCGGAAGCGCGAATAATCAGGAAATGCTGAAGTTTCTTGCTTCTCAGGCGCTCTTTCTTTATTCATATATGTCTTCGGTAAAAAAATAAAATGCCATCGCGGATGGCTTCGGAGTGCGCGCCTCGGGCGCATTTTTTTATTTTTCAGTCGGGTATTTTCTTTCGATCCAGGTGTCGAATCCGTCGGCAAGACAGAAGACATTTGAAAATCCCATGTCAAACATCCTTACGGCTGCCTGGAAAGCCCAAAGGCCATTATTGTCATAGAGGATGATCTTCTTTCCTAGGGGTATCTCATTGCGCCTGCTTTCTAAATTCTCGATGAAAACATTCGCAGCTCCCTTGATGCGGCTTTCCGCGTATTTTTCCGGGCTTCTCAGGTCGATAAAGATAAAAATGCTTTCTTTTTCCATCAATTCTTTAGCCTGGTCGCTCGTGAGGTAATTGACCTTCGCTTGGTCCAGAAATGAATTGGGATCCCCGAATGAAATGGTGGATTTGTTTCGCGCTTTCCATTCCGGAAAACCTCCTTGAAGATAGAGGACGTTTTTGACGGAATTTGCCGCAAAAATTTCCGCGGCCGCCCTTGAGCTGAGGCCATCCGTCCCGATCAGGACGTAATTCCAATCCTTGTTGATGGCCGGGAATTTGTAAGAGATTTCTTCCAATGGGTAATTTCGAGAATCAAGCAGGTGTTCTTTATTGAAGGATTCTTTGTCGCGGATATCGATGATGGAAAGTTTTTCCTTCTTCGCTATCTTATCAGCCAGATCGTCAGCGGTCAGTTCATGTTTTGATTCAGCGGGCTCATTGGTCCTCTTGATCAGGGCGCTTTCATTTTTTTTGTCCGTTTCTTTTTTCTGAAAAAGAGGCCGCGAAAAAGTTATGCCGGCGATGGCCGCGACCAGCAAGAAACCGATCGCAGCCGCAAGTATGCTTTTGTGTCTGTGTTCAATCATCGTATTTTTTATTTTAGGATAGATCCTATAAAATTGGAATAGCCATTCATAAAATCTTCTATTTTTACTTTTTCCTTTCCTTCCAGCTGCACTTCTTCCAAAGCGATGGCTTCTGAATTTGTCTGGACGACGATTTTTTCTCCGATTTGGAAAACCTCTCCGAGGCGGTGCTTGGACTGGGAATTATTTTTCATCAGGCCGATTTGTTCAAGCTTTATCCTTTTCAGTTGCCCGTTATGTTCCCAGAAAGAATAGACCCCGGGCCAGGGCTGGAAAGCTCGGAATTTATCATAAATATTTTTAGCGTCATCGGACCATAGTATCTTTCCGTCCGCTCTCTCGATGAGTTGGCATAGGGTGGCCTTGTCATGCTCCTGCTTGATAGGCGTAATTTTTCTTTCGATCCAAGGCGGTATTGTTTCAAGAAGCAGTTCCGCGGAAAGATCTGAAAGCCTCCGGGAGAGTTCGGGATAGATTTCATCTTTGCCAATATCTATCTTTTTCTGGTTGAGGATGTCCCCGGTATCTATGCCTTCATCCATAAGCATGATAGTTGCGCCGGTTTCAGTTTCTCCGTTCAGGATGGCGTTTTGGATGGGGGAAGGTCCGCGATATTTAGGCAGCAGGGAAGTGTGGACATTTATCGCTCCAAAGCCGGGCATCTCTAAAACGGCCTTCGGCAAAATTCTGCCATAAGCGGCTACGATGATAAGGTCCGGCTTTTGATTTCGCAATTCTCCGATAACATCGTCATCGAATTTTTTAGGATCATAAATAGGGATTTTGTTGTTTTCCGCCGTTATTTTGACCGCGCTTTTTTGGATTTCCTGATCTCGTCCGACTTTTTTATCCGGCCGGGTGTAGGCGGAAATTATGTTGTAATTTTCATCTAAAAGAGAAGACAAGATGGCTTCCGCAAAGGCGGATGTCCCCATGAAGACCGTTCGTAATTTTATTCCTTCTTTATTTTTTTTCATCCTCTTTTGTTTCGACGGAAGACATTTTTCTTTTTGCTTTTTTGCTTGTGTAGAGAACGCCGTCCAGATGATCGATCTCGTGCTGAAGCGCTCGGGAAATAAGTCCCTGGGCGGAAATCAAAATTTCCTTTCCTTTTCTGTCTTGCGCTTTCACTTTGACGGATTTTGATCTCTTGACCGGAATATATTTTCCGGGGAAAGACAGGCAGCCCTCCTCCTCAATTGTTTTTCTCCAGGACTTAGATTTGATTTCCGGATTGATAAGTATGTGGGTTTTTCCGTCCAGTTTGATCACGCAGAGCCTGACTGATTTTCCCACTTGCGGAGCCGCCAGTCCGAGGCCGCCATTTTGCTCCATGGTTTCGAGCATGTCGAAAATAAGCTCCTTGATTTCCGGATCTTTTACGTCCTTTATTTTTTTGGTTTTCTTTTCCAGAATAGGATTCGGAAAAGTTATGATTGGCAGTTCGCTCATATTAGATTATTGAAATTGGATCGACGTCAATTATCCATCCGCTTGGCAAGGCTTTGAGAATTTTGGCCAATTTTTCCGGAATATCATCTGAAATTTTTATTATCAGTTGCCGTCTGTGCCGTCCTCTTATATTTGATACAAATGAATCCTGCGCTTCTGATATTTTGATTCCTTGCAGATCCATGCTCTCAAGGATCTTGTAGATTCCTTCGGCCGCACTCGCTGCTTTTTTTGCGCTATAATCTTGAAAAATAAGCTTGATCAGTTTGCCAAAAGGAGGGAGTCGCAATGCTTTTCGGTCCTTGAGTTCCTTATCGTAAAAGTTTTCTAGGTTTTTTTCAGAAATATTTTTGAAAAAAGACGATTCGGGGTGGAACATTTGCACCAAGACTAATCCTGGAAATTTTGCTCCGGTGCGTCCGGTTCTTCCGGCGACCTGGATGATGTTCTGAAAAGCCCTTTCTTCAGTAGTGTAATCCGGAATAGAAAGCATCCCATCTCCATCAATTATACCAATTAGGGCTACGTTGGGCAAATCCCATCCCTTCGAAATTATCTGAGTTCCGATCAGGATATCGATTTCTCCATCTTTAAATATTTTATATAGATTCTCTTGCGCACGCGGTTCTTTCATGGTCTGATTGTCAGCCCGGGCGATCCGGGCACCGGGGAATAGGCTGGCAACCTCACGTTCAATTTTTTGCGTGCCTAATCCGACATTGGTAAATGTCAGGCTCTTGCATTTCGGGCATTCCGGAATGACGGAACTCCTGTAAGCGCAATGCACGCACTTGTACACTCCTTCCTTGTCGTAAATCAAAGCTCGTTCGCACTTCGGACAGCGCAGAACTGTTTTGCATCGGGTGCAGATTGAAAAACTGCTTAGTCCTTGCCGATTGATGAATAGGATCGTTTGTAATTTGTTTTTTAGGGCGTACGCGATTTCTGATTGCAGTTTTTTGCTGATAGGAGAGTAGTTTTTTATCCAGCGCTCTTTTTTCATGTCCACTAATTCTATTTTTGTAGGGATCGGATCCCCATGTAGGGATCCGATCCCTACAAGCTGCGGCAATTCCAGCAAGGTGTATTTTTCTTGGCGAGCCTTATGAAAAGATTCGATGCGTGGCGTGGCTGATCCGAAGACGATCTTGCAGCTGTGGATTTCAGCTAATTTCTCAGACACGGTACGGGCATCATATCGCGGGTTCATGTCCCATTGCTTGAAGGACATATCCTGCTCTTCATCGATGACGATCAGTCCTAAGTTTTTGAAGGGTGCGAAGACAGCCATGCGCGAACCGATTATGATTTTAGCTTTGCCCGACTTTATGTCTTGCCAGTCTGAATAAAATTTCCCTTTAGAAATTTTGCTGTGCAGAATGACTGTTTCTTCCGGCGAAAAATAAGCGCCGTATCTTTCGATGGCTTGCGGAGTAAGAGTCAGCTCCGGAAGAAGTATCAAAAATTGAAGGTTGGCATTTTTTTCTTTGAGCTTTTTTATCGCATGGATGTAGACTTCCGTCTTGCCGGAAGAGGCGGGGCCATATAGCAAGAATTTCGAATTTTGTCCGCCGGCTGGCGGATTGAATTTCGAATTTTTAGAAATTTTATTTACAGCATCCAGTTGTTCTTTTGTCAGAGTGATATTTTTTCTTATGTGTTGCGTGTTGCATGATGCATGTTTCATGGCGCGCGCTTTCACTCTTTTTGGCACGAAAGATTTTAAAACTATCCCGAGCGGAGAAATATAATATTCAGAAAGAAATCTTGCAAGCTCGACTTGTTTTTCCGGCAGGAAGCTTTCTTCCNNACTTTTTTCAGTTCAATATTTCCTAGCCGGTGAAAATCATTGCGGCTTCCAATCACGATTCCTTCGACTGTCCGGCGGAAAAGCGGAACGGAAACGAGCGTGCCCGGTTCTAATTTTTCGTCGTGAAGATATGAAAAAGACTGGTTCCGAGAAAGCGGGATCCG
>DQBY01000115.1 GCA_003534085.1 Candidatus Moraniibacteriota bacterium
CACATAATCTTCTGGAGAGCGAAATGTTCGGTTACGAAAAGGGAGCATTTACAGGTGCCGCACAAAGGAAAATCGGGAAATTTGAATCGGCAAACAGAGGGACATTGCTTCTAGACGAGGTCAGTGAAATGGATGTTCAACTCCAGGCTAAGCTTCTGAGAACGATTCAAGAATCGGAAGTAGATCGGCTTGGCGGCAAGGGACCGGTTCCGGTTGATGTGCGGATCATTGCGACGACCAATTCAGACTTAAAAAAAAGCCTCGCAGAAAGAACATTTAGGGAGGATCTTTACTATCGGTTGAATGTCATTCCGGTAAAGATACCGCCTTTGAGAGAAAGAAAAAGAGATATTATCATCCTCTCGGAACATTTTCTGAAAAAATACGGTTCGGCCCAAAAGAAAAACAAAATGCAATATGCCTCTGAAACACTCGATATTCTACAGGGTTATTCGTGGCCGGGAAATATAAGAGAACTGGAGAATGTCATTGAAAGGGCTGTGCTCATCAGCAATGAAAATAATATTATGCCAAAACATCTCGGCCTCGAATTTGAAGGCGGCAATTCATCGGCGAAAATCGAAGAAGATCGTGCCGTAAATTCTTTTTGTTCGGAAAATGTGACACTACATGAGATGGAAAAACAACTTATTTATGAGACTCTGGAAAAAGTTAACGGCAATAAAACAAGGGCGTCAAAGATTCTGGGGATAAGCGTTCGTACGATGAGAAACAAATTAAATGAATACAGTATGACAACCTCTTGACAAGGAGAGTAGGAAAATATTTCATACCGGTTTGCAATAATGGATTTATAAGAGCGTTTGATGGATTCCTGAAGTGTCGGACGTAATAAGGGGATTTACGAAAGTCGGACTTGTAAGTGTTTTGGTATGTGCCTTGCATCAAACCGTTCGGAGGTTTTATGATTCCTTTATTTAACAAAACAGTAGATACATTGACATCCCTTTTGGGATACCGGGCTGAGAGACAGAAAGTTTTGTTGTCAAATGTGGCGAATATCGATACCCCCGGTTACCATCCGAAAGACGTCGTTTTTAAAAAAGAACTTAACAGCAGGATGAGTGCCGGAATCGGCGTGGAACTTGTCAGAACAAATCAGAATCACTTCGGAGAAACTTCAAAAATATCCGGTATCAGAGTGGAGGAATCCGACGAGCCGGTGAGTCTCGATAAAGAGATGACAAACGTTGCCGAGAATCACCTCATGTACAATACCACGGTCGAATTACTGGCGAGAAAATTTAAAACGCTGAAGAGTGCGATTCAGGAGGTCAGATAAAATGGATATTTCGGTAGCATTTAAAATTTGCGCATCGGGTCTTGCGGCACAAAGAGCTAAAACGGATATCATTGCAAGTAATTTGGCGAATATCGACACGACGAAAACCCCGGAAGGCGGTCCTTACAAAAGAAAGGTCATATCCTTTTCCTCCGAACCCATTAAAAATCGAGGTTTTGACAGAAAACTTCGAGATGCAGTTAACGGTGTATCCATTGGAGAAATCAAGGAAAGCAGGGAAGGCTTTAAAATGATCAGCGATCCCGGCCATCCGGATGCGGACGGTGAAGGTTTTGTGTCTTTTCCGAATATCAATCTCGTCAGTGAAATGACTGATATGATCATGGCCGGAAGGGCATATGAGGCATGTGTGACGGCATTTGATGCTACAAAAAGCATGGCACTCAAGACCCTTGAAATCGGTCGCTAAGAAACAAGAAAAAGGAGGAGGAAAATGGCAGATATTACTATCGGCGGAAAACCGATATTGTCACCGATTCATGCCGAGAAATCCGAACAGGGAGTAAAAAAGATTGAAACGCCTTTTGGAACCGTACTAAAACAAACTTTGAATGAAATTAATGATCTCCAGATACAAGCCGATCAAATGATCGAAAAAGTTGAGGTAGACAATTCCGCCAGTCTCCACGATGCGATCATTGCCATAGAAAAAGCGGATATTTCCTTTAAGGCGATGATGCAGGTGAGAAATAAAATCATTGAAGCCTATCAGGAAGTTATGAGAATGCAGGTGTAGCGGAAAGTCCAGCGGGGAGATAATAAATTATGGCGCCTCCACAGCAATTTATAATTCAGATGTGGAAGGGTTTCAATACCCTGAGCCCTTCAAAAAAAATGTCGATTCTGGCGATATCTGTAGCGACGCTGATCGGAATTGTGATTCTTATATTAATGGTAAATCAGGCGAATTATGGAGTTCTTTTCTCAAATTTGAGCAGCGCTGATGCCGGCAATATAGTGGCCAGACTACAGGAAAAAAAGATTTCATACCGGATATCACCTTCCGGTGATTCTATCCTCGTTCCAACAGACAAAGTTTCGGAATTACGGCTGGAGTTGGCTGCATCCGGACTTCCCCAGGGTGGCGGCGTCGGCTTTGAGATATTTGATGCCAAGAATCTTGGACTTACAGAATTTGTCCAACAGCTGAATTATCAAAGAGCCCTTCAGGGGGAATTGACCCGGACGATTAACGGCTTGGATGAAATTCAGCACAGCCGTGTTCATATTGTGCTGCCGAAAAAATCTCTATTTACGGAAGATCAAAAAAAACCGACGGCCTCAGTATTTCTTAAATTAAGACCCGGCAGAACGCTTCGTCCTCCGCAGATTGAAGGGATTGCTCATCTTGTTGCAAGCAGCATTGAAGGGCTTAGTCCGGGAGATGTGATGGTGGTAGACAGCAGCGGTAAAGTATTGTCGAAAGCGCAAGATGAATCCAGATTCTCGAGGCTCTCTCATTCGCAAATCGAATACCAGAGAAATATCGAAAAAGATATAACCGGACGCGTCCAATCCATGCTGGAAAAAGTCGTAGGAGAAGGCAAGGCCGTTGTTAGAGTGACTGCCGATCTCGATTTCCGTGTTACGGAAAAAACAGAGGAAAAATACGATCCGGAAGAACCGGTTATCAGAAGCGTGCAGCGCCTATCTGAAAAAGATGAACCGTTGCATAAAGCGGATGAGGTCATCAATTATGAAATTAATCGAATCGTCAATAAAACCTTGATGCCTGTAGGTGATATCAAGAAGCTCTCCATTGCAGTTCTCGTTGACGGC
The DNA here is from genome assembly GCA_003534085.1 of Candidatus Moraniibacteriota bacterium. Taxonomy (GTDB): domain Bacteria; phylum Patescibacteriota; class Minisyncoccia; order Moranbacterales; family UBA2206; genus UBA11098. The sequence goes on from DQBY01000115.1 coordinate 3,104, forward strand.
GATTACATCAAAAGTGATAAGGGTATCGAGGAATTCCAGCCAAGATCGAAGAAAGACCTGGCGGCTTTGGAAGAATTGGTCAAAAAAGCAGTCGGCTTTGACGTCAAGAGAGAAGATCAGGTGATTGTCAGCAGTGTTCCATTCAAGAAAGTTGATGATGATTCGGAAGCTACAGACGGGGGATCCTGGAAAGACACAATGATAACGTGGTTTCCTTTAATGAAGCAATTTACGATTTTTGCCGGAGTGATCTGTCTCGTTTTGTTTGTGATCAGGCCAATGGTCAAGATGTTGGTAGTGAAAGGTATGGAAACCCCCATAGAAAGAAGGATTGATGTGGTAGAGGGTGGAGCCGATGCACTTAACGCTATGCCGGCGACATTGGCACTGGTGGATAATTCTTCAAGAGCAATGACGGAAGCAGATGTCGTAAAGCAAATGGCCGGCGCAGATGCACAAAGATTTGCGGAATTATTGAGGAATTGGCTTAAATAAAAAAGATGTATAAGGATATTAAGAATGACAAATGAGGAAAAGGCTGCGATTTTACTCCTGGCTTTAGACGAAGACGTGNNTAAAAATTTGAAATCTTCAGAGATAAGCCGAATAAGCCGACATATGAGCAGAATATCGAGTATCTCCTCGGAAGAAATAAACGGCGTAGCCAAGGAATTCTGTTCACTTGCCAAGCAAAAAGGGGGCATTCTATCGATTGACGACGACCTGACGCGAAACATCGTGGTCAAAGCCATGGGGGAGGAAAAAGCTCGCGGCATCTTAAGCGCGATTGAAAGAGAAGGAAGAGGGGCTTCAGAAAATCCTGTACTCGAAAAATTAAGAGACGTTGATCCTCAAGTTTTGAGCGATTTTACGAAAACGGAGCATCCTCAAACGATTGCTTTGATTCTTTCTCAGGTTAAACCGGAACAGGCAGCGGAAGTGTTGGAGAGTTTAACGGCCGAGATGCAAGGGGAAATAGCTAAGCGAATGGCTACGATGAAAAGCGTGCCTAAAGAGTTTATCGAAGAAATTGCCAACACGCTCGAGCAGGAGATTACTGTCGGAGGAGTCAGTGATCAAAGAACCAGCGGAGCACACATGATGGCGGAAATACTGAACCACATGAATCGCAACAGCGAATCGGTCATAATGGGGGTTCTCGATGAGGATGTTCCTGAGATTGCCGTAGAAATCAGGCGGCAGATGTTTACATTCGAGGATGTTCTTAAATTGGATGACAGAAGCATGCAGGAACTGCTCAGAGAGGTGACCAGTGAAGACCTTGCAAAAGCCCTGAAAATAATGGATGGGGAAATGCGCGAGAAAGTATATCGTAATTTGTCAAGGCGTGGAGCTGAAATGTTGAAAGAAGATATAGAACTGATGCCGCCGACGCGACTTTCAGAGGTCGAAAAAAGCCAGCGAAATATTATCGATGCGACAAAAAAACTGGAGTCGGAGGGTAGAATCATCATCATGCGAAGTGAAGGAGGAGATCAGCTTGTCTGAAAGAGTGATTAAAGCAGATCATATTACATGGGTCGCGCCGCCGAAGCATCGGTCTGTCGGCTTTTCAAGATTAATGTTGGGTAATGAGGAAAAAGGCCGAACTATCGAAATCAATAACTCGATTGCAAAACACACTCCAAGTGATGATCAAGAAAAAAAAATGAAGGCAGCGGTAATGGAGGCTTATGCGAAGGGCTTTTCCGAGGGAATGGAAAAGGGTAAGACATTGGAACGCATTAACTTGCATTCAACTATTGAAACGATGACCTCCTCCTTTAAAGAAATAAGCCGTCTAAAAGCCGTTATCATAGAAAATAGTGAAGATGAAATCGTGAAGCTGGCATTTTCTATTGCCGAGAAGATTTTGCATCGGGAAATATCAACGAATGCTGATGTCGGTCTTCATATTCTTAAAAATACGATAAAAGAGATAACAGATAGAGAGAGATTAAAGATCCTGATGAATCCGGCAGATTATCGACATCTGACCGAAGTCAATCCGGAAGCGATGAGCAGCATTGAAGGACTCAGGAATGCCGAAATTGAGGCGGATGATGCCATAGGGCCCGGCGGTATCGTTATTGAAACACTTTTTGGTGAGGTCGATGCGAGGATAGAAAGTCAACTCGATGAAGTGAGAGAAGCCCTGACGAAAGTTAATGACAATGATGCATGCTAAATCACATCCAAGCTATACATGTTTTTTTTCAGAGGGTGTTTCATGAAAATGAGTCTGGCGAAGTATCATCAAAAATTGGATCAGATTAACCCGATTCGGGTGCATGGAAAAGTGTCGCAGATCATCGGACTTGTTGTTGAGGGCCATGGTCCCGGCGCTTCCGTTGGTGAAGTTTGCGATATCATAGTGAAAGGCAATTCAAGACCAATTCTCGCCGCGGTGGTGGGCTTTAAAAGAGGGAAAGTTCTGCTGATGCCCTTGGAACACATGCGCGGGATAGGGCCCGGGTGCACCATAATCTCGCGAGGGAAAAAGGCGGATGCGAAGGTAGGACCGAAGATGCTGGGGAGAATCCTCAACGGGTTGGGAAATCCGATGGACGGAAACGGACCGCTGGAATATGACAAGTTGTACCCTTTGTATGCCGATCCGATCAATCCGCTTTGGAGAGGCCGCATAAACAAACCGCTTGATCTTGGAATAAGAGTCATAAATGGAATGCTGACCTGCGGAAAAGGGCAACGAATGGGGATTTTCGCCGGGTCCGGCGTTGGAAAGAGTGTTCTTTTAGGTATGATTGCCCGCAACACCAGGGCTGATGTCAATGTGATCGGATTGGTCGGTGAAAGAGGGCGTGAGGTTCGTGAATTTCTGGAAAAAAACTTAGGCGAGGAAGGCTTAGCTAAATCAATCGTCGTCGTGGCAACATCCGACACCCATCCATTGATTCGCATGAGAGCCGCTTATTTGGCGACGACCATAGCCGAGTATTTCCGGGATTTGGGAAAAGATGTATTGCTCATGGTAGATTCCCTGACCCGATTTGCCATGGCGCAACGTGAAGTCGGTTTATCTATTGGAGAGCCACCTACGACCAAAGGTTATACGCCATCTGTTTTCAGTTTAATGCCGAAACTTCTTGAACGAGTCGGAGCGCTGGAGGGAAGAGGTAGCATAACCGGGATATATACGGTTTTGGTTGAAGGAAACGATTTTGATGAGCCTATCGCTGATGCAGCGAGATCTATTTTGGATGGGCATATTTGTCTCTCAAGACTGTTGGCGGCAAAAAATCACTATCCCGCCGTGGATGTATTGGAAAGTATCAGTCGTGTGATGACGGACATCGTAGATGAAGCACATAAGAAAAAAGCCAATGAAATCTTAAATGTCCTGGCAACTTACAAAAAGGCAGAAGATTTGATCAATATCGGAGCATATGTAGATGGGAGTAACCAGGAAATTGATCGTGCTATCAAGATGATAGACAAGGTTAATGCCTTTTTGGTGCAGCGGGTGGACGAACGGATGAGTTTTGAAAAAAGCTATAGGGACTTGATGGATATTTTTGAGGACAAATGACTATGTTCAACTTTGCACTTCAACCGTTGCTTGACTTTCGCAAGAGTCTCGAAGAAAGAATC
>DQBY01000095.1 GCA_003534085.1 Candidatus Moraniibacteriota bacterium
TCCTTTCATACTGTATCTTCTTTTCCGTTTTTCAAAATTCACGCGCAAAAACAGCTTCTTGGCCGGCATCACCGCCGCTCAAGTCAGCGAATTCGGCTTTATCGTTCTGTTCATGGGGCGGCAATTCGGCCATGTTGATGATCAGACGCTTTCAATCTTCACGCTTGTCGCACTGATCACCATTTTTTCCTCCTCTTATCTGATCACATACAACGAGCGGATCTATGATAAATTTCTGCATCCCTTGTTCAGCCGCCTGAAAAAAGACAAGCACCGCCAGCAGGATCGCGCTTCCGAAAGCTATGACGCGATCATCATCGGATACCACCGCATCGGGTGGAAAATATGCGAAGCGCTGAAAGAAAAAAATATCAAATTCGCCGTCATTGATTATAATCCTGAAGCGATCGGAAAACTTTCCAGCCGCCGCATTCCGGCTTTCTTCGGAGATATTTCGGACTTGGAATTTCTGGAGTCAATGCCTTTGGAAAAAGCTAAACTGATAATCTCCACCATTCCGGATCCGGATGACCAGAAATGCCTGATCACTTACGTCAGGACAGTAAATAAGGGAGCTGTCATAATCGCCAACCTGTCCCAAAATCTCCTTCTGAAAGATTTATACCGGGCAGGAGCGGACTATGTGATGATGCCTCATCTTTTGGGCGGGCATTGGATGTCAGAAATAATAAAGAGCAAGCATTGGAACAAAGAAACTTTCGCTGAGCTGCAAAAAGAACAGGAGGCCGAGATGCAGCTAAGATGCGCCTGCTCAAGCCATTAATTTAATCCCCTATGTTTCTCTATTTGGTAATTTTTATAGTCAGCTGCATAATCTTGTATTTTGCGGGAGAATGGATAATCAGCGGCCTGGTCAGGATAGCGCGAGTTTTGGGCCTGAAAGAATTCATCGTAGCTTTTTTCATAATGTCATTCGCGGCATCTATCCCTAACTTATTTGTAGGAATTTTTTCCGCCTCTTATGGAGTTTCTGAACTTTCTTTCGGCGAGATATCAGGAAACAATCTGATAGCTATGACTCTGGCTGTCGCTTTAGCTGTTCTTTTTTCCAAAGGAAAAAAGGAAATTCCGGCCGGAAGCAATATCGTCCAGACCTCTTCCATCTTCACCGCCATTGCGGCGCTTCTCCCTCTTTTCTTGGTTCTGGACGGATCGATTTCAAGAGCTGACGGCACTCTGCTCATATTATTTTTTTTCTTTTACATCATCTGGATATTCTCCAAAAAAGAAAGATTTTCCAAGGTTTATAAAGAAGAAGGATTATTTTCCTTCAAAAAGCTTCCCGCTTTCATGAAGGATCTGGGGAAAGTTTTCGGCGGCATCATCCTGATCATCATCGCGACGCAAGGCATCGTAAAGTCCTCGATATTTTTCGCATCGAGTTTCGGCCTTTCGATGCTGACGGTCGGCATATTCATCGTCAGCATCGGAAGCGCGCTGCCGGAAATATATTTTTCCGTCTTATCATCAAGAAAAGGAGAGAATTCCCTGATTTTGGGAACGCTGATGGGAGCCGTGATTATCCCTTCTACTTTGGTGATTGGATTGGTTTCATTGATCAATCCGATAGTGATTACAAACTTTTCTCCATTCCTCATCGCCAAAATATTTCTCATCTTAGCCACTCTCTTCTTTTTTTTCTTCACCCGTTCCAACATGAAGATCACCGCCAGAGAGGCGTATTTTCTTTTCCTTATCTACGTCTTATTCCTGACCACCGAATTAGTTTTTGCGAGGATATAAAAACAGCCGGCGCAGTTCAACCGGCTTTTTATTTTCTCAGATTAACTTCGATCAGAGAAAGAATAAGAACAAAGCTGCCAGAATGATTCGATATATGCCGAAGCCCGCGAAACTGTTCCTCTTTATGTAACTCAAAAGCCAGCGGATCGCGACGATCGCCATGACAAAAGAAGTTGCAAATCCGACAAGCAGAAATTGAAATTGCGAAGAATCGAACGAGCCGGCGTTCTTGAAAAGATCCAGCCCGGCAGCCGCCAGCATAGTCGGCACCGCCAGAAGAAAAGAAAACTCGACGATGGTTTTTCTGGAAATTCCCAGCAATAATCCCCCGATGATGGTCGAGGCGGATCTGGAAACTCCCGGAACCATCGCGACTGACTGAAAAACTCCAAGCGCTAAACACTGGCGATAACTGATACTTTTAAATTCCATTTCTCTTCCGACTTCCTTTTTTGCAAAATATTTTTCAAAGATTATCAGAAACAATCCGCCCAGCGCCAAAGACCAGAGCACAACCGCTATATTTCCCAAAAGATAAGTTTTTACTATTTTATAAAATATCAATCCCAAAACTCCGGTCGGAATAAAGGCGACTGCCAGCTTTTTCAAGATTTCTTTGTCCAGAAATGACCGCCAATAAAGAAAAACTACGGCCAAGATGGCTCCGAATTGGATGATTATTTCGAAAGATTTTATAAAATCAGAATTTTCCAACCCTAAAAAATCCGTAGCCAAAATAAGGTGCGCCGTCGAAGAAACGGGAAGAAATTCCGTGATTCCCTCCACTATTCCCAATATGAAAGCGTCAAACAAATTTAACATGGATTAATTCTAACACAGCCTTAAAATAAATAAAATCATAGCATTCTTGACAAATCCAAATATGAATGATATACTTGCTTTTTATGTTAATACTTCCAAAGTTTATCTAATGACTTCTAGTATCTATGCATAAAAACATTTAATTTTTATGCAGACACAAATGCAAAGCAAGTTCAATGCGCGCCAACCGCGCTCTAATAACGGTTGGAAAAAAAGGCCTCCTAGGAATTCAAGTTCCAAAAACGGGAGATTTTCCGGGAAAAAGATCGATGTCCGCATGTTTATCAACAAGGCGGAAGTGACCACGGTTGAAACATACACAGCAGAGCACTCTTTTTCGAATTTCGCGATCAGCGCGAAACTGAAAAAAGCTATCGCCGATCGGGGATTCACTACTCCGACTCCCATCCAGGACAAATCCATCCCGGCTCTTCTTGCCGGACATGATGTCATCGGCCTGGCTAATACCGGAACCGGAAAAACGGCCGCTTTCTTGATCCCGATGATCGACAAAATCCTTTCCAATTCCACCCAAAAAGTCTTGGTCGTCGTCCCTACGCGAGAACTGGCGATCCAGATCGAGGAAGATCTTCTGGCATTCGTGAAAGGGATGAACATAGCTTCTGTCGTCATCGTCGGCGGAGCGAACATCCACAGGCAAATTATGAAATTGCGGCCACGGCCGAATTTTGTGATCGGAACGCCGGGAAGATTGAAAGATCTTATCCAGAGAAAAAATCTGGATCTGTCTTCCTTCGCCAATGTCGTTTTGGACGAAGCTGACCGCATGCTGGACATGGGATTCGTGAACGATATGCGCCTTTTGCTTTCACTTGTCGCCAAAAAAAGACAAACCATGCTGTTCTCCGCCACCTTCGGACCGGAGATTGAAAATCTGGTGAAACAATTCTTGACCGATCCGCAAAGAATTTCTATCAAGACCAGGGAAACATCAAAGCAGATCGATCAGGACATCGTCCGCGTACCCGCAGGCGAGGACAAGATTGATGTTCTTGAAAAACTTCTGGCTCAATCCCATTTTGAAAAGATTCTTGTCTTCACCCGCACAAAACACGGAGCTGATAAATTATCTGACAAGCTGTGCAAGAGAGGTTTCAAATCAGAAGCTATCCATGGCAACAAGGCCCACAACAAACGCCAGCGGGCATTGAAAATGTTCAAGGAAAATGTGGTTGAAATCCTGGTAGCGACCGATGTTGCCGCCAGAGGACTCGACATTCCGAACGTCAGCCATGTGATCAACTTCGACGTTCCGACCACCTATGAAGATTACGTCCACCGCATCGGCCGAACCGGCCGAGCCGAACAGAAAGGAACAGCCCTGACTTTCGTGGATTAAGAATAAAAAAAGACGCGTCCAAAAAGATGCGTCTTTTTATTTTGGCAAAGATAATAAAAAGGCGCCGTTTTCTCTCAGATGAGAGAGCGTGCGCCCGATGACTAAAAAGCGAACTGGAGCTGTGATGATAAAGCTGAGATTGTTTCTTTCAGCTTCTTTTCCAGAACATCTGCGAGAACCGTATACTCTCCGCCGAAAGACCTGAGCGCGGGAAGAAGTTTCGGCATCAGAACGTCGACTGTTTCCGCGATTTTGCGCTCCTGCTTTTCCGCATTGCATCCGCCCAACGTGCGAATATTATGCAGACGATCGCATGCTTTTCCGATGATCGCCCGCGGTCCGCGCTCGATTACCCTATCGAGATTATCAGCAAAACTCTCTTTTTTTCTTTTCAATTTCGTGAGAGCGCGCAGATCCAATGCCAGATCGATTCCAAAATTCAGCCTGATCCGGAAAAATGACATGAGATATGAATCCTCGGGAACATCGTGAAGCAACAACAGTTTGATGATCTCAGGATCACGCCCGCCAAGTTCATCGACATAAATCCAGGCCGCTGATTTCGGGTGTTCAAAATAACGGCCTCCTCCCTCTCTTATCTGATTTCCATGTCCGTATTTCGACAAGACATAGGCAAACTGGATGCTCTCAAGCGTATTCGGATCAAAATCACACTTGATAGCCAAAAGATCGAAAAACAACTCGTAACCGGGCGGCTTACTCAGATTAATCAGATCAAACATGACTACCTCCTCAATCAGTATTTGTGATAATTTCACAGCTATTTTGACAAAAA
>DQBY01000009.1 GCA_003534085.1 Candidatus Moraniibacteriota bacterium
ATATATCCATATATGGAAGTGAAATGCAAAAATGGCAAAAAGAAAAACTCACGAGGTCGCTTTCAAAGAAAGGCGCGCAATCATTGAAAATTTCTTTGAAATACTTTCCGGATTAAAATCAAAAAATGAAGTTACGGATTTTTTGGTGGGACTGTTGACTCCCAGTGAGGTGTTGATGATATCGAGAAGAATTCAAATAGCCCAGCTATTGCTTGAAAATGTAAATTATGAAGAAATATGCAGGAGATTGAGAGTGGGTAGTCAAATGGTAACAAAGACTGATCGTTGGCTGCATGGGGGAGGAGATGAAAATTTTATTTGGCTGCAGAGGTGCTTGAAGGCAAAACAGAGCCTTAAGAAATCAAATAGAAGCGGCCTGGACAAATACCCCCAGCACAGAATATGGAAGGAGTTATTCAGTTAATTCTCCTCACTTCCATATATCCATATATGGAAGTGAAATAAAGATATGTGAAATAACATGCAGGATAATAATAAAGTGGATATTCTTGGAGTCAGAGTGGATAATTTCAACAAAAGAGAGCTAATCGGAAAAATACAGGAGTTTTTGGCTGGAAAAAATTTTTGCCAGATCGCAACGGTCAATCCGGAATTTGTTTTGGCGGCGCAGAAGGATGAAGAATTCAGAAACATTTTGAACGGCGCCGATCTGAATGCGGCAGATGGCGTAGGAATAAAGTTTGCTTTTTTGTGGTATGGAAAAATTTTGAAAAAAAGGATCGCGGGAGCCGATCTGATGATGGAAATTTTGAAAATTGCGGATGAGAAAAAAATGAAAATATTTTTAGCCGCGAACAGCGGGGGATTGAGTTCATATGAAGAAGTTGCTCGCGCTATAAAAAATATTTATCCTGAAATTGAACTTGGCGGAATTAATTTAGATAATCAAATTTCCAATTTTCAATTTTCAATTTCCAATCAAATTCTAAATTCAAAATTTCAAATTCAAAATTCGGATATAGTTTTTTGCAATTTTGGCGCTCCGCATCAGGAAAAATTTCTCCACTCGCTAAAATCGCTAAAAGATAGTAAAATTAAATTAGTAATGGGGGTCGGCGGAAGCTTTGATTTCCTGACTGGAAAAATAAAACGCGCTCCAAAAATAATGAGATCGATCGGAATGGAATGGCTTTGGAGATTTTTTCAGGAACCGAAATACAGGGCCAAAAGAATTTTCAAAGCGGCAATAATTTTTCCAATCAGAATTTTACTTACAAAATAATAAATAATATCATTCTGTCCCGAGTACTCGGGATTGATTCAGGATCTAATTAGGGCAAGGCTATAACATTGAGTGCCGTTGCCAGCTTATTAGATTCCGGATCAAGTCCGGAATGACAAAGAAAAAATATGACAACAAAAACAAAGTTGATCCGCACCATTTATCTTTATATCGCCGCTCTGGCGAGTCTGATTTTTGTGGCGGCTGGAGCAGGGAACTTGATCAATACGGCTTTGAAGGCTTATGTTTTTCCGAAAGCTGAAAAAGGAGGGTATTCCCGATGCAACCAGCAGCCTCCGGTTTATGGTTTGGAAAAGGGCATATATTCCGGAGTGACCACTGAAGAGAAACAAACCCAATTGGACAATTTGCTCCGCGATTATGAAAATTGGCAAAGGGAAAATACCGGCGAAGAATGCTACAGTGCTGAAAGGCAAAATAATGCGGTCAATGCTCTGACGATGATGATCGTCGCCTTGCCGATATTTCTTTTCCACTGGAACATAATCAGGAAGGAAAAAAACGAAAAAGGAGAATAAGCTATTAATTTTATGGAAAAAGTCAGAACTAGATTCGCGCCGTCGCCAACAGGGTATTTGCATGTCGGTGGTTTGCGGACAGCGCTGTATAACTATTTGTTCGCCAAGAAATTTGGCGGAGATTTCTTGTTGCGTATTGAGGATACTGACCGGAAAAGATTCGTGGAGGGGTCGGTTGAAAAATTGATCGCTACCTTGCAATGGTGCGGATTGAATTATGATGAAGGAGCTTTCCAATCAGTTTCGGTTGAGGATGATAAGACAGCGGTTATTGAATCGCCCAGTTATCCGGGGGTTTTGGAGGTCGGAAATTTCGGCCCATATATCCAGTCGGAACGGTTGGAAATCTACAAAAAATACGCAGACCAATTGGTCAAAGAAGGAAAAGCATATTATTGTTTTTGCGGACCGGAGCGGTTGGAAAAAATGCGGGAAGAACAAATAGCGAACAAGCAGTCGCCGATGTATGACCGGTATTGTTTGAAGGATGTGAAGAGTGATGAAGTGAATGAAAAGCTAAAATCAAATTGTGCCTATGTGATACGCCTAAAAGTTCCCGAGAATGAAACCGTCGAATTCGATGATTTGGTGCGGGGCAAGGTTTCTATCAGCTCAAACACGATTGATGACCAGGTGTTGATGAAGTCTGACGGTTTTCCGACATATCATTTGGCCAGCGTGGTTGATGATCATTTGATGGGAATTACGCATGTGATCCGAGCGGAAGAATGGTTGCCCAGCACCTCGAAACATATTTTGTTATATCGAGCGTTCGGTTGGGAGACTCCGCAATTTGCTCATCTGCCGCTGCTTCTGAGTACGGATAAGAAAAAACTTTCCAAGCGCATGGGTGACGTAGCAGTCGAAGATTATATCCAGAAAGGATATCTGAAAGAAGCGATCATAAATTTTGTCGCGCTCCTAGGATGGAACCCCGGAGAGGGGAGTACGCAAGAGGTTTTTTCAATGGATGAATTGATCCAGAAATTTGATCTCTCGCATGTGCATAAAGGCGGAGCTGTTTTTGATCTGAAAAAGCTAGATTGGATAAATTCGCAATATATCAAGAAGTTATCGGTTGATGATCTGTATAGTTTAGCATTGCCTTTTTTTGAGCATAAAGAATTTTATAATATATGGAACATGAAGCAGGAAACACGCAACAAGGAAGAATATCTGAAAAAAGTTTTGACGATCGAACAGGAGCGTCTTGAAAATTTATCTTCAGTAGGGGAGAGCAACAAGTTCTTTTTTCAGGACATCCAGTACGATAAAGAGATGCTCAGGTGGAAAAAGTTGGCTGATGACGAGTTGAAAGAATCATTAAAAAAGTCCGAGGAAGGATTGGGAGGCATCACGGAGGAAAATTGGACCAGGGAAAATTTGGAAAGAATTCTTTTAGAGATTGCAGGAGAAAAGAGAGGGGATCTGTTGTGGCCGCTTCGTGTCGCGCTGACAGGGGAGCAAAAATCACCCTCGCCTTTCGAGGTAGCTTGGGTTTTGGGGAGGGAGGAGTGTCTAAAAAGGCTTGTTTCGGCTTTAAAAAAGCTTTAGATCTATTCTGAGACATCAAATGTCTGACCTGGACATTTGATGTCCAGCGTTGTGCTATAATAAGAAGGTGAATAGCTTTAAAATAAAAACCAAAGCAAATTTAGGTTATTTTCGATTTCTGTTAATCGCGGCAATTTTCGGATTGGCGCTTTTTTCTTTTGACCGGATAAAGGCTATCGATTGCGACCAATTGACCGGTGAAGACAAGGACAAATGCGAAGCTTTGGAAAAGAAAGCCAAGGCATACTTGGACCTGATTGAAATCAAAGCCAAGCAGCAAAATACGTTGAAAAACCAGATGGCCTTGATTGACGCGGAACAGGCAAAAAATCAGTCTGAGCTAAGGAAAACTCAGACTCAAGCCCTCGAGTTGTCCGAACAGATCGGCAATCTGGAAAAAGAAATAGAATACAAGGAAAATCTCATAAAATACCAGCAGCTCATCTTGACCGGCCTGATACAGTCATATTATGAAAATTATCAGGAGGGGATACTGAAAATAGTCCTCATAAACAAAGATTTTTCCGATATATTGAACAAAGCTGATTATGTTGAGCAGTCCAGCAGTCGGGTCAGCGAAGTCCTTCGCGCTATCCAGGAGGTCAAAAAAGATTTGGAAAAAGAACACGAATCATTTAAAGAAAAAAAAGAGGCTAGTGAAAAATTGAAGGAAGACTTGCAGAAAAAAAGCAACGAGCTCTTATCCACTGAAATTCAGAAACAAGCCCTGTTGACCCAAACGCGAGGCGAAGAAGCAAAATATCAGCAGCTATTGGCCAGGGTCGAGCAGCAGAAGCTGGAGCTTTTCAATTTCAGTTCGGCGGAAAATTTAGGCGAAGTTTCTGCCAGCGTAAAAAATTATCCCAAGCCGGATTCAAAGTATTGGGCATCATTGGGCTGGTTTTATTATCAGACTGATTCCAGGTGGGGCGACAAAAAAATCGGAAATTCAAATTCCTTGATGAAGGATTACGGCTGCGCGGTTTCGGCGGTTTCGATGGTTTTCACTCATCAAGGGACATTTATCACTCCGGGACAGATGGCGAAAGAAAAAATATTTTATTATGATCTGATCAAATGGCCGGCTTCTTGGCCGATCGACATAAAACTTTCTTCTTCGACTGCGCATAGCGGAGTCGATTGGAAAAGGGTCGATCAGGAAATTGCGGACGGCAACCCCGTTATCGTGTATATCAAAAAGACCACTGGGGGAGGTCATTATGTGGTGATCCACAACAAGGACAAAAATGGAAAGTATGTGGTTCATGATCCATACTTCGGCCCGAATTTATTCTTGGACACTTCAAAATCTTTGGTCGGAAAATTATCTCCGAGCGGCGGAACAGTTCTGGATCAGATGATCATATACAAGAATTAAGAATTTTTTAAAAAAAATAAAAAAAATGAACGGGAGAGCATCGGCCCGTTTTTTTTTATTTTAAGAGAAGATCGTATATGGTACCGGCAACAGGAACCATATATCAAGCACAATGTCGTAAAATATACATTATGCGACCCTCACACTATATCAAAAGCCGCTATTCCCTAGTGAGATAGCGGTTTTGAATTATATGGTGTGAGATTTTGGATTGTAAGTATTTATGAAGCTCATCGGCTCTTTCCAGTATTCCAGTTTTGTGTTTTTATTTTCTTCTTTGAAATATCCGGGCAATACTTTCCCATGGAACGGTCCGTCATAAATTGCAAAATGAAGATGTTCATTTTCCCAGATACCGTTGGACTCGCTCATCGCTTTTCCGACTGTACCTATGAAGTCCCCCAGCTCAATCGCATCTCCTTTCTTGAAATATCTTTTTCCGAGATGTCCATACAAAGAATAAAAAACTTTTTTATTTCTCAGATCTTTGTGCGCGATGATCATGATTCCGCCCCAATTTCTTTTCAAAATTTTTCCATCTTCGGAAAATTCTCCCGGATGAAGTTTTGAATAAACAACCACGCCTCGGCCGATTGAAAAAACCTTGGCGTTTTCAGGCGCATCAAAGTCCGTTCCCAGGTGCAAGCCCCAAGAGGAATCATCGTAAGTTCCAGGAGCTTGAAATTTCAGAGAAATATTTTTGAAGTTTCCTATCGGGAAATTTATGATGGGTGTGTTGCGATATGCCATATATTTCGTGTTTCGTAGATCGCGTATCGCTCGCCTCGTCTTCGACTTGTCGAAGCGGGTGAATCGATATGCGATATGCGATTTACGATTTGCGATTGTTTAAATAATCTTTAATAGCCTCATGCAATCCGTCATCAGCTAGATTTGAACAATGCATCTTTAACGGCGGAAGTCCTTCGAGCGCTTCCGCTACATCATTTCGCGTAATCTTCATCGCTTCTTCCAAAGTTTTGTTTTTGGCAAGATCAGTTATCATCGAAGAAGTTGCTATGGCAGAAGCGCATCCGAGCGTTTCAAATTTTATATCATCTATCACCTCGCCTCGTTTCTTGCATTTTTTCACTTTGATATAAATTTTCATCAAGTCGCCGCAATGCGGATTGCCAACCATGCCGACACCGGAAGGTTTTTTAATCACCCCTTGGTTGTGCGGCCTGGTAAAATGTTCGATTACTTTTTTTGAATATTGCATAATTTTTTTATAATTATTTTTTATAGAAATCCTGTAAAACATTTCCGGAAATTTTTCGGAGCCTTTCGACAGTTGATTTGATCTTATTTATAGCGAAATCAATCTCTTTTTTGGTGGTATATTTTCCGATCGTAATCCTGAGCGATCCGTGAGCTTCCTCCGGCTTTAGTCCGATAGAAAGAAGAACATGTGATGGGGAAAGGGCTCCTGAGGAGCAAGCTGATCCGGTCGAACATGCTATTCCGTCCATATCGAGCGAAAGCAGCAGCCCTTCCCCTTCCACGTCTTGAAAATTGAAATTGGCATTGTTAGGCGATCTTTTAATTTTTGATCCGCTCAGTTTTGCTTTCGGAATTTCTGCCAAAACTCTCTTTATAAGATAATCACGGAGATCCTTGATCTTGATTTTTGATTTTTGATTTTTGATTTCGGCGATAGCCGCCCCTAGTCCGACAATTCCCGGAACATTATGGGTTCCGGCGCGCATTTTGTATTCCTGGTCTCCCCCGTCTTGGATCTTTTTGATCGGAGTCCCTCTTTTGACATATAAAAGTCCGACTCCCTTCGGTCCATATATCTTGTGCGCCCACATTGACAGAAGATCTACATTCAGCTTTTTGACATCGCAATCGAAATAATTGACCGCCTGAGTGGCGTCAGTGTGAAATACAATCGGAAAATAATTTTCTTTGCGAGTTTCGTTTTTCTTTTTTACGATTTTCCCTATTTTCGCAATGGGCTGGACAGTTCCTATTTCATTGTTCACGTACATGATCGAAATCATAATCGTGTTGGATTTGATCAATTTTTCAATTTCCTTTTCATCAATCACGCCGTCCGAAGCAGGTTTCACGTAAGTTACTTCCGCCAGGCCTTCCTTTTCCGCTGCTTTGCAAGCATCCAAGACACAATGGTGCTCAAAAGCGGACGTGATGATGTGCGGTTTTGATTTGAAATTGGAATAATATGATTTCAGAATTCCCTTGATCACGAGGTTATTTGATTCAGTAGCTCCGCCGGTAAAAATTATTTCCGGAGCGGTCGCATTGAAAAAGCTCGCTATTTTTAGGCGCGCTCCGTCTACCGCCTTCAAAGCAACTTGCCCGGACGAATGGATCGACATGGCATTTCCGAATTTTTCAGAAAAGTAAGGAAGCATTTCTTTCAGTACTTCTTTAGCGACAGGAGTTGTGGCGGCGTAATCGAGATAAATTTTTTTCATGATATTTTTATATTAGTTCGCTTAATTTTATTTTATATAAGGTCCTCTTTACCTGTTCGGCAACTTTGTCCCAAACTTGGCTGGAGGTGCAAGTGCCTCGCTGGGCACAAAATTTCCCCACACATTTCATGGGCGCAATCGCTCCATCAAGAATTTCAATGATTTCCCCGACCCTGATCTGTCTCGGATTTTTGCTGAGCGTGTATCCCCCGTTTTTCCCTTTGGTGCTCACGACTAAATTGTTTTTGCGCAGGTTGCCGATCATCTGTTCCAGGTATTTAGAAGAAATTTTTTCTTCGCGCGAAATCGCCTGTAAATTTTTTTGGATCGGAAAAGACGCAGCCAGATTGGCCATGGCTTTTAGTCCATATTCTGCTTTGGTTGAAAATTTCATAGTTACGAACTTACGAATAGAACTAAATTACGAATTACTAAATATTAAATTCATACTAATTTAGTATGCTTTTATGATACCAATTGCGACAGGCTCTGTCAAGAGGCGGCCAAGACAGGACAGGCTTGATACTTTGTAGCTGCTATTTTATACTTCAATTATGCGCATTTCTTATTCCGCGATGGACTCTTATCAAAGCTGTCCGTTGAAATATAAATTCCAGGAAATAGACAGGATCAGGACTCCAAAATCAAAAGAGGCTGTTTTCGGCTCCACGATCCATGAAACGATGAAATTCATCCACACCCCTGGCATCCTCTCCCCCACCTTGGATCAGGCCATGGAACATTTTTCCAATTCCTGGAATCCGGCCGTTTTTGAAAATCCTGACGAGGAACGCGGGGCATTTTCACAAGGAATAAGAATCATCCAACAATACCTGCAAAAAAATCGACCGCAAGATTACAATATTGTCGATTTGGAATCGCGCTTTCAGATAGAAATTGGAGCTGGTGAAGAAACGCATATCGTTTCCGGCATAATCGACCGCATAGACAAGACTGAAGACGGCTATGAAATCATCGATTACAAGACCACAAAGAAAATGCCTTCTCAGGAAAAGGTGGACAACGACCTTCAGCTATCGGTGTATCTCAAGGCCTTCCTTTCCCGCTATCCGAAAGAGATTGAAAATTTGGATAAGATAAAAGTGAGCTTGTATTATCTAAAACACGGCGTGAAACTTTCTTCAACTCGGACTTTGGAACAACTCCAAAAAAGTGAACAGCTTTTTTTGGACACCATAAAACTGATCGAGTCCGGAAAATTCGATCCGAACATCACTCCCCTTTGCGACTGGTGCGGATATCAAAACATGTGCCCGATGTGGAAACATAAATTCAAGGAGCTCAGGAAAATCGATACGGAAGAAGTCAATCAGGCCATCATGGAATACATCGAACTGAAATCTGCCATGTCCATAACCAAAGACAGGCTGGGTAACCTTCAGGAATCGATTTTGCAATATATGGATCAAGAAGGAGTGGAAAGGGTTTTTGGCGAAACGGGAATCATTGCCAGAAGTCTCCGAAAAACATACAAGTACGATGAAGAAAAACTAAGAGAAATTTTGGAACCGCTGGATAAATGGGAGGATGTTCTGAAGGTGGACGGCATCGCTTTGAAAAATATTTTTGGCGTACTTCCCTTTGAAGCTAAGAAGGGATTAGAAGCTGCTAAGATTGTCGATAAGGAAACAAAAAGTCTCGTAGTCAAAAAGAAATGATCAGAAAACACAAAAGCCCCGCAGTTACGGGGACTTTTGCTAGAGCCTGTCTAGAGAGTCCATTTTTTGGGAAAAGACTCCATAGACAGGCTCTTATTATAAAACGCGTTATTTTTTGCCGGAACGAAATGATCACCTTGAGCATGATTTTTTCAGTCTTCCTCTAACATTTTTGTTAGATCAAGGGCAGACCGTCATTTCAATCCTACCAATCCCACGTTATGGGTATTCTCAAGGGGTATCCATATATTACAAAATTTTCTATTAAATATTTATTAATATTCGGGTACCCAGTCTCAATAATAAAAAGAACATTTAATACTATCGAAAAAGATGTTAATTTTTTATGAAAATAAAAAAGCCTATCTCCTGCAAGTAAAATTGAACGAATCAATTTACGAGCGGTGCGATAGGCTTGGTGCTTGTGTATTTTTGAAGGGATGTTTCCCTTTCTATTTTTTTTGACGGATGACCCTCTTTGATTTTCATGCTTTCCTTTCTTTTTATTCAGAATATAACGAAGTCATCATCCCGCAGGCAACTCCTTCAATGTCGTTTACGGAATGAAATTCTTTGTTTTTTATTCCAGCTGCCGAAAGAATGCGGCCGCCAATTGCATAAAAAATCCCCTCGGACGGTGCGTACAGAATTTTCGTATAGGGGTTGTAAAAAGTATTGGCCTCAGAAAATTTTACATAAAAGCCATCCCTGCCTTTCAGCAACCTCCTTAATAAGATGAAGTCGTTGATTCTGCAGTTTAGCTCTTTAAAAAGAGCATAATTTACGCAAATCTCCATGCCAGTTTCTTTGTAATATGCCTCTAAAATATTGAGAATATCTTTTAGGCTATTTCCCTTAGTCGCTGGCATGTGCTTCTGACGTACCCGTTGATCGGGAAAGTGAAGAGAAAATTGAATTTTTACTTTCAATCCCATTGACTTCACGAGCTTGATAAACTCAATCAAATTTTCTTTCTGTCCTATAGTTGAGACCGCGAAAGAAAAGTTTTCATGAGCGCTAAGCATGAAGATGGCATTGCAGGTGTTTGTTGCGTTTGCCATGGCTTCGTTTTGCCCCATAAATGAGGCGAGTATTTTGTCTGTAAATAACCAACTTGCCAATTTTATGATGAGGAAAAATACTGCCAGTGTTTCTGCCCAGGTTATGTTCCTTGATTTCCCCTCGCAAATCGTTCCTGTGGCACAAAAACCGCAGCTTCGACCACATTTCCCGGTCCTGCTGGACAAGCACACGATTTTTCTTTTTTTGTAAATCAAGGCCGCATACTCGGCCATTGCTCCATCCTCAAACTTTATTAAAAGCTTAAGGGTCCCTCCCTTACTCCCTTGTTTTAGAATCTGAAGAGGAACGCCTTCGGATTCCAATACTTCCGGAAACATCGTTTTCATTTTTGCTCTCCTTTCATTGTTTAATTTTTAATGTGCTGGTTTCCTCCTAGGTCTGGTTATTTTCTTGACGGCAAGGTAATCGTGAATACGGCACCTTTGCCGACCTGGCTTTCCGCCACGATGCTTCCTTTGTGGGCGGAAATTATTTTTTTACAAATAGCCAAACCTAGGCCGAAACCTCTCGAAATTTTCGGGTTGTTTGTTTTTTTAGCTTGGAAAAACGGGTCAAATATGCATTCGAGATTTTCTTTTTCAATGCCTTGCCCATTATCCGTAAAAACCATCTTGACTTTCGATTTTTCATGAAATACGCAGATCTTCAAAGCGCCTTTCCCCTTTCCGTATTTCATGGCATTTTCAATCATGTTCGAGATGACTGTTTGAATCTTGACTTTATCTGCATAGCCAATAACCCGATCCGCTGTTTTTATGCAAAGTCTTATGGAAAAATTCTTCTTGTCCAAGGTTCGATATTTTTTGATTATTTCTTTTGTAATTTGGACCAGATCTAATTTTTCAAAATGAAAAAGATTGGAATAAGCCTCGGCTTTTGTGATAAAAACCAAGTCTGAAACGATTCGGCTCAGCTTTCCTATCTCATTATCAATCTCTATAAAAGATTCCCTACTCATCTTGTCGTTCGAATTTTTTGCGCTTTCTCCTATGATCTCCACGTTCCCCTTGATGACTGTAAGCATCGTTTTTATTTCATGCGCAACATGGGAAAGAAGCAAATCCTTATCTCCGGATAATCTTTTTAATCTGTTATTTAATTTTTCCAGTTTTTTAGTCCGGTTGTCGACTTTCTTCTCTAGATTTTTATTAAGATTTACCAGTTTATTTTTAGCTAAATATCTGCTTGTTTCATCTTTGGCCATGGAATATGCCCCGATTATGGCGCCCTTTTTATCTTTGAGTGGTCCGATCAGGATGTCGAAAAATCTTATGGTCTTTTTATTTTGCGGACGATAAAAATAATTATGGATCTCATGTATTTTTCCGGTTTTTAGCGTTTCTTGCATTTTTTTATCCAGCATAGAATCATTAACTTCGCGATAGTTGTTTTCTGAATTGAATTTTTCGCCCAATAAACTCCCTGTCTTTTTCCCGGATAAATGATAATAGTACGGATTAACAAAAATCCGCTTTCCGTTTTTATCGAAAATATTGATGCTTACGTGGATATTTTCAATGATGCTTCTAAGCATATTGTGCTTGTATAGCAGCGGAATTTTTTTCATATTAATATATCCGATAACCCGACTTGGGAATCGTAAAAATAATATCCTTATTATTATTCAACTTCTTGATCTTATTTCTCAGCTTGCTGATCGTGGCTTCGATCACGTTTGAGATATGGTCTTTGTCGCCCCAGACGTTTTCGCTGATCATAGTTCTTGAGCATACCTCGTCCTTGTGACGGATAAGATATTCAAGCAGCCTGTATTCGGTCAGGCTGGTTTTTAACGGCTTATTATTCACGAGCGCCGTTTTTGTGGATAAGTCCAGAGTCAGCGACTTCACTTTTAATTTTGCTCCGCAAACGATCCTTTCTCTTCTGGCAAGCGCTCGGATCCGGGCTTCAAGTTCGCTGATGGCGAAAGGTTTTGTCATATAATCATCCGCTCCCACATCTAGTCCGGAAACCTTGCTGTCTATGTCATCTTTGGCAGTCAGCATTATTATTTTCGTATCCAGTCCTAAATTGCGGATGAAATAACAAATTTCGTATCCGTCGGCGCCCGGAAGCATCACGTCTAAGACGGCTATGTCGTAGTCATAAATTTCAACTCTATTTTTTGCTTCGATGCCGTCTTCGACAACATCAACTACGTGCCCCCCTTTTTGGAGGCCGCTCTTGATTATTCTGGCGATTGCCGGTTCGTCTTCTACGACTAGTATTCTCATATTTTTTTGCTTTGAATCGTTTATGAAACAAGTTTCATGTCAGATCCTTTAAATTAAATTAAACAACAGATCATTGTAACTGATGCCTAATTAAAAAAACATTAAAATTAACAATTGAATAATAACAAGAGAGTATATCATTTATTTCTTAATTTGTCAAGGCAAACAAAAAAAAGCCGGAAACTGGCTTATTCCGGCCTTAAAATTTGACTAAGATATTCTTTTATTGTTCGATTATGGTTCCTGTGAACGGTTGTCCGTCGAGATAGTTTTGTAAGTTTTCCAGATTTTTGCCGTTCATTATCGCCACTTCTATTCCCTCTTCCTGCGCTAATTTCGAAGCGATCGGGTCAAATGGGGCGTTCATGCCGGGATCCCATTTGTCGCCCACCATCTTGCGAAAGTCTTTCCAGGAAATATTTTCGATCTTTTGAGCATCGGGGAATTCTCGAGGATCTTTGTCGCAGACATGGTCGATATTGGAAAGATTGATTATTTTTTTGATATCCAGGTATTTTGCCAGAACTACTGCGTCATAATCAGTAGAAAATCCCGGACGCCATCCGGCGGCAACTAGGATCGATTCTTTGAAATTATAGAAATCTTCCAGATCATGCGGATTTTTGTTTATTCTTGGATGGGCGTGCTCCCGGAAAATAGTCCGGATAAAATGAGCATTCATCCTCGTCGCATGAATTCCCAGCCAGTCCTTGTCTTCATTTGTGATTACGTCATCAGCTTTCATGGCGGCGTCGATATATTTCCTGGCCAGTTTCCCCCCTCCGGTGATGATGATGAATTTATATCCTTTTTTGATCTGTTTTTCGATCAGGTTTTTGAAATTTTTAACAAACTCCCAGTCAATTTCCTCCGGCACGATGAGTGATCCCCCGAGAGAAATAATCACGGTTTTTTTGTTCGGCATATCGCTGAATTTTAAAAAATTACACTTCAATCATTATAACACTAGCGAGTCCTAAGGCAATGCCGGCAAATTATTTTATACAGCTTTTGTCCGCTACTCGGCCTTTGGCAAGGGCGGCTTCGAGCGAATCGAAACAGACGACGTTTTCCGGTTTTATCCTTTTGGCGAATGAGCAGGTCGGAACATGGATTTTGTCGGAATTTTTGCTACCGACGAAGGCGCAATCTTTCGGCTGGGTATTTGTGGATTCCGGGTCAATTTTAGTTGCAGAGCTCAAATTTGAGGCCTTGGACGCGTTCGATTCAGTCGATTCGCTGCAGACCTGAACTTCGGCCGGCTTTTCGATAATAATCGGTTTTTCCTGCCAATTTTGGCTTTTCAGGATGCCGGCTTCAAAAGATATTCCGGCTACCAAAATCAGCCCTATTGCCGGGATAATTTTTGTCTCGTATTTAAGCCAAAAAAGCCTTATGAGTTTTATGAATTTTTGACGATCAAGATCCATAGTTATTGACATTATATCATATTAGCTCTATAATGACTGTATAGGATAAACATATAAATTTAGAGGGTTATTTTGCGCAATATGCGCTTTTAATTTCTTATTAAGAATATGGCACATAGAAAAGCCGGTGGATCTACCCAGCTAGGACGCGATTCGATCTCAAAGAGACTGGGAGTCAAGATTTTTGGAGGCCAAAAAGCTGAAGCGGGACAAATTATCGTCCGCCAGAGAGGTACGAAATTCAGAGTGGGAAAAAATGTCCGACGCGGAGAAGATGACACTCTTTTTGCTATGAAAAACGGTCTTGTTAAATTTGTGGCAAAGAAAGTGAAATTGTTCACAGGAAAATTGGAAGAAAGGAAATTCGTTTCCGTGGAAGAGATCAAAAGATAACAAGCTTCGATATAAAAAAGAATCCGCTTCAGCGGATTCTTTTTTTTGCGTTTTTTATTTCTTTTTCTTGGCGGCAGTCTTCATGAATTCATTAAAAAGCGGATGTGAATAAAGCGGAGTGGATTTCAGTTCGGGATGGAACTGCGTAGCCAGGAAGAATGGATGGACAGATGTTGGCAATTCGATCATCTCCATAAGTTTGCCGTTCGGAGATTTTCCGGAAAAAACCAGGCCTGCTTTTTCGAGTTGTTTTACATAAGCAGGATTTACTTCCCATCGATGGCGATGGCGTTCGGATATCTTGGTGCTTCCATAGGCTTTAGCCGCCAAGCTGCCTTTTGCGAGAGTGGCGGGATATGCTCCTAAGCGCATAGTTGCTCCAAAATTTCGATCTTCCAGATTCTTCTTTTGCTCTGGCATGATGTCGATTACCGGATTTTTAGTGTCGCGGTCAATTTCTGTCGTGTTCGCATCCTTCAATCCTAAGACATTTCGCGCGTATTCGACAACCGCAAGCTGCATCCCATAGCATAACCCAAAAACCGGAATCTTATTGATCCTTAGGAATTCGATGGCTTTGATTTTTCCTTCAATCCCGCGAGCTCCAAAACCTCCCGGGATAATTACGCCGTCATATTGCTTCAGATCTTCCAGTTTTTTCGGTTCTTTTTCATATTGTTCGCTGCTTATCCAATCGATTTCGGGTCTTAGCTTGTTTTTGTATGCCGCGTGCTTGACTGCCTCTATTACGCTGATGTATGCATCGGAAAGGACGAAATCTCCAGTTCCAAAATACTTTCCAACAATTCCGATCCTTATTTTATCTTTCGGATTTTTTATATTTTCAACTAAATTATACCATTGCTTCAAGTCAGTCTTGTTGTATTTCAGTCCAAGTCTTTTTAGGATCAAGCGGCTTAGGTCGTCGCGTTCGAAATTGATAGGAACTTCATAGATGCTTTCGATATCGGGTGCGGATATAACATTTCTGATCGGGATTGAACAATTTAAACTTATAGTTTCTTTTCTTTTTTGATCTACCGGCGTTTCACTCCTAGCAATGATGAAATCGGGTTGTATCCCGGCGCTGTTGAGTGATTTTATGGCGTATTGAGTCGGTTTAGTTTTCATTTCGCCGATTTTGGAAGGGATCGGCAGATAGCTGACCATCACGGTAACGACATCATCCGGATGCTTGATCTTCATCATGCGGGCGGCTTCAAGAAAAAGGATATTTTGGTATTCGCCGACAGTTCCTCCAATTTCGATTATTGTAATGTCGGATTTGGCTTTTTCGGATGCTTTCTTTATTCTATCAATGACTTCTAGTGGGATATGTGGAACCACTTCGACGCATTTTCCATTGTACTCAAGATTTCTTTCGCGATGGATGACAGTTTCATATATGCTTCCGGTGGTCATGTAATTTTCCGACGGAAGTGTCAGATTCATGAATCTTTCATAATTCCCCATGTCTTGATCAGTTTCAAGTCCGGAATCAAGAACAAAAGTTTCGCCATGCTCGGTCGGGTTCATGGTTCCAGCATCAACGTTGATATACGGATCAATTTTCAGGGCTGTGACTGCAAAGCCTCTGGCTTTTAGGATTGCCCCGATCGATGATGTTGTTACCCCCTTGCCGACCCCGCTCATTACTCCCCCGACTACGAATATGTACTTTCTGTTTTTCATATTAAAAAATTTAAAATTATCGTCTTCCAATACAAAGAGTCGCTGTGATGCGACCCCCGAGTTTTATATTTGTAAAATTCCTTACGCGCTCTCCACTACGACGTGGATCGTCGCTTCGATGCCATGTTCCAATTCTATCTTGATCTCATGCTCGCCGATTTCCTTGATCGGTTCCGGCAAGACGATCTTTTTATCATTGATCTGGAAATTTTCCTTCTTCAATTCTTTCGCGATGGCTTTGGCGTTGATCGATCCGAAAAGCTTACCGTCTTTTTCTTTGGCTACGATTATGATTTCTCTTCCTTGCAGTTTGTCGGCCAGCTCTTGGGTCTTCGCCAGATCAGCTTGCACCATTTCAGCTTCCTTCTTTTTGATCACCTCAACTTTTTTCACCGAAGAATCGGTCGCCATCTCAACCAATTTTCTGGGCATCAAAAAATTGCGGGCGTATCCGTCGGAAACTTCCTTAATATCCCCTTTTCGGCCGATGCCTTTCACGTCTTGTAGTAAGATGACTTTCATATAGGTATTATAATACAAAGAAAATCGGAGTGCAAATTTAATAAAGTAAACCTGAAACCGCAATATTCCACGCCACGAATCGACAAAGTGAGACTGTGTTGGGATATAGTTAGTTAGATGATGTAATAATAATTTTTACCTCCTAATAAAAATGGGGGTAAATTTATTTTTTAATCCGTTTCAGTTTTTGCGGAGTCGACAGGTAGTTATCCTTGGAAACTACCTTGCTGCCTGATTCTAGCTCAAGTTTCCGTCTGGCATCGCCAGCAATTTTTCCGCCTTTTTGGGCGGCAATTTTGTTTTCAATAAAACCTTTGGTATTTTTACTTCTGGTGATTTTTGTAGTTGAAGCTTCACCGAGCATTGAAAAGATTAGTTCAAGATCATCCATATGGTCTCGCAGGTTTTCTCGTTTCAGCCCCTTGAATTTTTTGTATTGACTAGGTGTCATGCCAAAAGTCGCCTTAGATATCTCCGCCGTAAGGATAGCATAATCGCGTTCGGTTTTGATCCCTCGGTCCTTCCATTCATCTGTCAAATTCTGACGAATGGCAAGGCCCCGCAATCGTTTATCAATCCAGTCCTTTGGATAGCCTTTGAGTTCATATAATTCTTTCATCCGTTCCTGTGCCAGTTCAGGATTTTCAATTTCTTGAACTCGATCATATCCTACTTGTGCCAGCCATTGTTTAAAAGGCTCGGCTTTGGGCGATGGAATGGACTGAATGATGCGAAACATGCTTTTAGTATTGGCGCAGTCGGTTGCATATTTTTTACCATCAGGTGCTTCTAATCTCAGTCCGTGACAAAATGTCACGAC
>DQBY01000111.1 GCA_003534085.1 Candidatus Moraniibacteriota bacterium
AATTAAAAATTGGAAATTGAAAATTACCGATTTGGGGGTTGCCTAGTTTCGACAGGTTGTACTTTTAAAATATGCAAGCCGAGAATGATACTTACTCGCTAAACTCGTATCAAAGTTATAAGTGCAAACTTCATAACAAAAGCAAAGGCTACATTTGCGCAAGCATTTGCAAGTTTTGCTCCTGCTACAGCTTAAATTGCCTCTTTAGGCGATTACCTATAGCCATCGAAGCGCTGATTCTCAATACGCGCAGCTCGGTGTCATATAATTGAGATAGGTCATGTCGTTTTGTTTAAGCGACAGCATCGAAACTAATTTAAACATAGGTCAAAAAGATTTTGTTTATTTATCACTTTTTGATCGATTCCCTTCGGGGAGAATAAATAAACTAAGCTTGTAGACTATTTTGAAGGAATGATTTTGGACATGGGTGCGATTCCCATCAACTCCACATATAATTCGCATAACGCATATCGCGTATCGCGCATCATAACGTGTATCGCGTATCCCATATCGCGTATCGCATTGGCGATTCACGATTCACGATACAAGATTTACGATTTACGATCCACGATCCACGATTATAAGAAGAGGACCAATAAAAAGAGTATTCCCAAAAAAAGCTCCGCGAGAAAGGATCAACGAGCAGATTCGAGTTCCGCAAATTCGCGTTATTGATGATGCTGGAAATCAGCTGGGAGTAATGACTCCGTTTGAAGCTTTGCAAATTGCTCGAGAACGAGAAATGGATCTGGTAGAAGTAGCCCCGATGGCCAAACCGCCGGTCTGCCGCATAATGGATCACGGAAAATTTCAATATCAGCAATCCAAGCAAGACAGGCTCAACAAAGCCAAACAAAAAAAGGTTGAAGTGAAAGGAATCCGTTTGGGAGTTCGCACCGATGATCATGATTTGAATTTCAAAAGAGAACAGGTTGAAAAGTTTCTGACCAAGGGAGATAAGGTAAAAATCGAAATATTGCTTCGAGGAAGAGAAAAAGCCCATCATGAGTTGGCCAGGACTAATCTGATCGAGTTCCTGAAAAGCATCACAGTTGATTACAAAGTAGAACAAGACATCAAGAGATTTCCCGGAGGATTTAATGTGATAATAACCCCATAATTAAACTCGCTAATTCAGAGCGAATTAAAAGCTAATAAGTGCGAATTTGCTTAAATTCGCTTCCAATTAGCTCTTAATTCGCGAGTCATAATATGCCAAAATTAAAGACCAAGAAAGCGCTGGTAAAAAAGTTCAAGGTTACCAAGAATAAGAAAGTGACCAGAAGGAAGACCGGACAAAACCACTGCAACTCCAAAAATACCGGGGCTGAAGGAAGAAAAAAAAGAGGAGATGTCCGCCTTTTCAAAGCTGACGAACAAAACGTCTTGAAAGGAATGCCATATACGTATTAAAATCTAATTACATCCTAATTACATCCGAATAAATCTTATGCGAATTCGCATATAATTCGGATATAATTCGCATCATCATTCGCATATGACCAGAGTAAAAAGAGGAACAGCCCACGTCAAAAGAAGAAACAACCTTCTTGAAGACGCCAAGGGTTATCGATGGAACAGAAAAAATCTTTTCCGCGAAGCCAAACAAGCAGTGATCAAAGCCGGAAAATACGCATACCGCGACAGACGAGCCAAGAAAAGGACTATGCGCGCGCTTTGGATAACCAGACTCAACATCGCTGTACGCGAATTGGGAATGAAATACAGCCAGCTTGTGAAAACTATGACTGACAAAAAGATCGGCCTGGACCGAAAAGTGCTTTCCCAGATGGCAGTCGAGAATCCGAAAGTATTCACAAAATTCATCCAGCACCTTTCTAAATAATCTGGAATCAAAAGGCGCTACGAATTTTATTTATTTGATCCGGCAAGATTATACGGATTGAAAAGGTGCCGGATTCATAGAAGGAATAAAGTAAAACTTTCAATAAAAAATCCTCCGTTACCGGAGGATTTTTTACTTTCTAGATTCTTTTTTTGAAGATCACTTCCCTGGTCAGTCTCCAAGCTCCATAGATAGGAAGCCAGAGCCAAAGAGTTTTCTTGATCCATTTTTCGCCGAACTTGTTTATATTGGCTTCTTTCACCACTAAAAAATCTACCAGGAGATAAAATATGAATATTCCCAATGCTATAAGAAGCATGCTTGCTAGCGCCATTTATTTATTTATTTATTTATTTATTATTGCCGCTTATTTCATAAATAACGTCTTTTTTTTCCACAATGATTTTCCAGCCTTTCTTTCCCGCTATTTCTTTAAGGTTATAGTTCGGATTGAAGGCGATGGGGTTTTCGACTATTTCCAGGAAAGAAGCGTCCGACTCAGTATCCCCCACGCCATATGATCCCTCCAAAGAAAGGCCCTTTTCCGCAATATACTGCCGGACGACCTGCCTTTTGTCTTTTGTAGGTTCAAAAACCATGCCGCCCGTATACACGGAATTTTCGTCCATCTCATACACGCTTCCGAAAGCCGCGTCAAATCCAAGAAATTTGTTGTACTCCTCCACTATTTCCGAAGGAGATCCTGAAATCGCTATTATGCAGTAATTTTCCTCCTTTAATTTTTTGATCAGATTATTGGCAAAAGCGTATTTCCTGTCCTTGTAAAAAGGCACGACGAGCCGGCTTGCCCTAAGCACGTCTTCTTTCGAGCATCCTTTTATATTTTCAGCATACAACTTGACCAGCGCTTTCCTGTAATCCTNNACGCCCTTATTATCAAGCCAGCCGCTGTACAGATTCACCAATTCTTTCCTGACTTTTTTATCAAAAATCTTCATCCAAGAAAGCTCATCGATAAGCTCAAACGCCAGATTTTTCCGGAAAATAGTGCCGTCGATGTCAAACACGGCTAATTTTGTTTTTTTCATATATGCGCAATCGATTAACTCTGAAAATAC
>DQBY01000039.1:0-198 GCA_003534085.1 Candidatus Moraniibacteriota bacterium
GTTCGGGCGGGGTTCCTTGGAATGGTTCTCGCTCGTTATGTACCAGAGCGGAACCGGATTGATGGAATGTTCCGTATCCACTTCTCCGGTCAGGTTGTTCTGCAGTTCCTCGGCATTGCCATGGTCGGCAGTGATGAGCAAGCAGCCGTTTTTAGCCAGGACGGCCGGGATAAGGACGGCCAGATTCGCGTCTACCGC
>DQBY01000039.1:212-3735 GCA_003534085.1 Candidatus Moraniibacteriota bacterium
GATGTCCGACTATGTCGGCATTGGCATAATTCATCAGTATGAAAGAATACTTGTCTTTTTCAAGGGCTTCCAATACCGTGTTTGTGATTTCCTTCGCGCTCATTTCCGGCGCCTGGTCAAAACTTTCCACCGCGACGGAAGGAATGATGATCCTTTCTTCAAGCGGGTACGGCTCTTCGGCTCCGCCATTAAAAAAATATGTGACATGGGCGAATTTTTCCGTTTCTGAAATTCTCATCTGGCTGAGATTTTCTCGGCTAAGAACCGCCCCAAGCGGTTCCTTTACTTCTTCCGGCGGAAAAGCGACACTGACCGGCAAACCTTCTTCATATTGGGTCATTGAAACGAAGTCCAGATTTTTCAGCTGTTCTCTTTTGAATTTTGAAAACCCCGGAAGGACGAAAGCTTTCGTGATCTGTCTGGCGCGGTCTTCGCGGAAATTGAAAAAAATGACGGAATCGTTTTCTTTGACAAGTCCGACAGGCTGGCCGTTTTCCGTCACGATCGCTGGCTCGACATATTCATCGAATATTTTTTTCTTGTAAGAATCCTGCAGATAAAGGATCGGGCTTTCAATTTTTTCTCCTGCTCCATTCACCATGGCATTGTAGGATTTTTCAGTCCGCTCCCAATTATTATTCCTATCCATCGCAAAATATCTTCCGCATACGGAAGCGATTTTTCCGATCTTGTAGATATTCATGCGCCTTTGGAGCTCCTGCACCACATCCGCTCCGGCAGTCGGAGAAGAGTCTCGCCCGTCAGTGAATACATGGACGAACACCTTGTCCATTTTTTGATCGCGCAGCATTTCCAAGAGCGCGTATACGTGGTCTATGTAGGAGTGGACACCTCCTTTGCTTATGAGGCCCATCAGGTGGACAGCGCCTTTTTTTTCTTTGGCGCTGTTGATAGCTTTTAAAAAAGTGGCGTTGCCGAAAAATTCTCCGTTTTGCACAGCCATGGTGATGCGGGGCATGCTTTGATAAATAATTTTTCCGGCGCCGAGCGTCATATGGCCTACTTCTGAGTTTCCGACTTCCCCCCAAGGCAACCCGACGGAAATTCCGGAAGCCTGCAAAGCGATGCGCGGATAAAATTGATCAAGCTTATCGATCGTCGGAAGCAAAGCTTCCGAGATGGCGTTTCCTTTGCCGCTTTTGCCCAATCCCCAGCCGTCGAGAACGACCAGAACAACAGGTTTGTACATAAAAAAATTTTCAATTTACAATCCGCCGCGGCGGATTGATCATTGATCCTTGAAAAATTTATAATCTTAGGACTTACGCGCTTGCCTCTGCCAAGCCGCTTGCTCGGCGCGATAATTGGATAGTTTTCTAATCGCGCCTGCGTAAAAGCGCCTTGTCATAGCCAATCGCGTAAGTCATGAATCTATTAAGCGCTGTCCGGAATAATTCGCGCGATTTGAAAATTCCGAATTTTTTGTCCAAAGCCGGCGCGGGCCGCCCGGGTCAATCATTTTCTTCCGCCAGCGTTATCCTCCCTTCGACGACTCTCTCCACTTCCTCGATGGTCGTCAATCCGGAAATTATCTTCAAAATTCCATCCTGCTTTATCGTGATAACGTTCATTTTGTCTCTGGCGACTCTTATCAGGCCTTCATTCCCCCGCTTCTCGACCATTATGTCTTTGATTTCGTCATTTATCGGAACAACCTCATAAATGGCGAGGCGCCCTTTCAGTCCGGTTCCATTGCATGTGTCGCACCCTTTTCCATGATAAAATTTCACTCCCTGGCTCAGATCCAAGCCGTATTTTTTTATTTCCTCTTCGGAAACGCCTTCGATAGCGTCTAGCAGCTGGGCCTTTATCGATTCGGAAACATTTTTTTCTTCCTTGCAATCTTCGCAAATTTTTCGAACCAACCTTTGAGACACCACTACGCGCAAAGATGAAGCGAGCAGAAACGGTTCGATTCCCATATCGATCATTCTGGGAATCGCGCCGACCGCGGTGTTCGTATGCAGGGTCGAAAACATGAGATGTCCCGTAAGAGCCGCGTGCACTGCCAATTCCGCCGTTTCAGAATCGCGTATCTCCCCGACCATTATCACATTCGGATCCTGGCGCAAAATAGTTCTGAGCCCGCTCGCGAACGTATAGCCTATTTCCGGCTTGATCTGGCTCTGATTCAGTCCTTCGATATTATACTCGATGGGATCTTCCAGCGTGATGATATTTCGTTCGTCATTATTCAGTATTTTTAAAAGCGCGTACAGCGTGGTCGATTTTCCGGAACCTGTCGGACCGGTCACCAGGATCATCCCGTATGTTTCCTTGATCGCGGCTTTCAGATGGTCGAGAGAAGAACCCAAGAGCCCCAACGCTTCAATTCTGGCGATCCCGACTTCTTTGTCCAAAATTCTCATCACCACCTTTTCTCCTTCTATGACCGGCAGGGTCGAAACCCGGAAATCGATGTCCTTCCCGTCCGTGCTGAGTCGGAATCTTCCGTCCTGAGGCTTTCTTTTTTCATCTATCTTCAGATTAGCCAGAATTTTTATCCTTGAGATGACCACCGGGCCTATCTCTTTCGGAAGGATCAGGCTGACATGCAAAATTCCGTCGACCCTGAAACGCACCCTGTAATCTTTATCCATCGGCTCGACATGGATATCGCTGGCCTTTCCTTCTATCGCATGACTGATGATGACCTACACTAACTTGGTGACCGGAGCATCTTTCAAAATTTCCTCTTTTTTTTGACCGCCCGCCCCGGATTGCCCGGATTCTTCCAGAAAAGCGTCTTGTTGGAATGATTTTACCGCCTCTTTGACAAATTCAGTGGGTCCGGAGTAGAAGTTCAGCATATCCTTCAAATTTTCATCTGACACAAGATGAACCGCTATTTCCATCTTTTCTTTCTCGGCAAAAAATCGCAGGACGTTCAAAGCGTCTATATTTTGCGGGTCAGCCATCGCCACCTTCAAGGCATTTCCGCTCTTCTCAAAAACGACCATGCGATGTTTTTCAGCAACTTCTTTCGGAATTATTCCGATGATGCCCTCGGCTATTTTTTTCGGGGCACTCTCGAGAAATTCCACTCCCAGATCCTCCGCTCTTTTTTTGTCCGTTTTTTCTTCAATTTTAATGGAATCAGGCATACGAAATCCGAATTAAGTGTTAAGCTCGGCTATTTCTGAAAAGGATTGGAAGTTCCGGCTGTTCCGATCGCGAGACTGTTGATCGCCGTTTTCATGTTCTCTCTTATTTTCTCGATCACGCTGAAATCAAACTCTCCTTTGGAAAAAATCTTGTCATTCGCGTTGATGGCCGCCAGGCTCACCGGAGCGTAATTGAATTCCAAAACAGTTTCAACCTGCAAATGATTGGGGTTCAGGTCGGATTTCACGGCGCTTCCCGAATCCGATCCGGAAATTTTTAAGCCCGTGACCTGATTGAAGCGCTGCAAAGAAGCCGCGCTTGAAAGAAAAGTTTTCAGCTTGGCATACTCTCCCACCGTTCCGATTCTTATTTCAAAATTCTTCAGCACCATCTTTTC
>DQBY01000073.1 GCA_003534085.1 Candidatus Moraniibacteriota bacterium
CGAAACAGACGTCAGAGGATATCGATGCGAAAACCTTGCCGGAACTCCTCCGAACGCTTTCCACATCAACAGTGATGCCGTTATGGAAATTATTGATGATCAACACAAGTCATCTTCACTTGATTCCGAAGGAAAAATAGCGCACACCGCACTCGAAATCGGAGCCTTTCCCTTGATCCGTTATATGACTGGGGACATCGGAAAGATTTCCGCCACGCAATGCCCCTGCGGCGAAAATTCCATCCTCTCGCTTGGCGGAAGAGCGGGAACTGACATCCTGAAATTCCAAGGCATCACCCTCAATGCGCATCTCATAGACAAAGCTCTTGAAAATATCCAGGAATACATCGAACCGCTTTTTGAAATGCATGTTTTTGAAGAAAAAACAGGGGATGCCATAAAGCCGAAGCTCCAGCTGCATATCTGCCTGAAAGAAAAATACAAAAACAAAAGCGTCGATCCGTATTTTGTAGAAATTATCAAAGAAAAAATATCCAAAAATTTATCCCTTTCTTCAACAAACACATTGAAATCACTGGCAGAACAAGGCATTTTCATGCCATTGGAAATAATTTTTATTGAAACATGGTCAGAAAAAAAATCAAAACAAAGACCGATCATCTCTCATTTTGAATAATGTTGACATCACGAGAAATAAAAAAGCCGTGCGATGATCGCCGGCTTTTTTTGGGTTTTCTATTTTCGTCCGACAGCTTCTTGCGCGAATCCCGCATAAATATATTCTTCCATATTCCTGTCAGAATTTATTTTATTTTCCGCTTTCAGATTTTCCGCTAATCCTCTCGCGAATCCTGCTGAGGGAACAAATGCCACATCTTTTCGAGCCGATGCATACCCCAGATAAAAATTTTCCGCTTGCTCCGCCGAATAATTGTATTTTTCCTGAAGCAGAGATTTCAACTCTTCCGGATTATTATCCATATATTCTAGCGTGTCATAAATCGCATTCACAAAAGATCTGATTCCTTGCGGATTGGAATTTATGGCCTTTTCGGAAGAAGTTATCGCCCGCATGGATTTCAAGCCTCTCGTGATTTCCCCGGACTCATATATCGTCAGATTATCTTTTTTCGCAACTTCAGACATCACATCAGCTCCGTGCAAAATTATGAAATCGACTTCGCCTTTTTCCAGCATGGCCAGCCTTCCGGAATACGAGGTGACTGCCACAGTTTCCACCGAACCCGAATCAATCCCTAAATTTTTCAAAGCATTCTTCATGACATTGGAAGGATCTCCGGCAAGGTCTTGAATGGCGACTTTCGTAATCTTGCTTTCTTCCCCTTTTGAAAACCGGCTTACGCCTTGATGATTGAACGGCACGAAAAGATCGGCTAATGCCCGCGTTTCACCATTGTTGAGAAAAGCATTCAAGGAACCGGTATATGTGCTGATTAAAACATCTCCTTCGCCAGCCATGAGGATGGTATTAAAACCTTTTTCAGCAATGATTTTTTCGACCGTCACTCCATTCTTCTCATAAAATCCTTTTTCTTCCGCGATCCTGTCCAAAATCTCCACTTCCTCTATCGCTTTGGAAAAAATAAACCGAACATCGCTTTTCCCCTCTTTTTCAGAATCCGTTTCTTGAGCTGACTTCTTTCCGGACAAAAAATAAGCTCCGGATCCGACAATTGCCAAAAGCAAGATGGCTAAAATTATTCTTTTCATATTGATTTATTTAATTTTATTTAATTGCTAATTATATCAATTCCTCCGGTTTTTGCAATATGCATCTTACCTCCAAGTTATCAGATTCTTTTCTGAAATTTTGACAATTTTCAGAAGAAAAACATTTATGAAGATCAAAATTATCACGATAAATAAAAGCTTGGCTGTCTGGAAATTGATGCCATAAAATGATACGAGATAGCCCAATCCTTTTCCGTAACCGAAAATCTCCGCGATTATCAGTCCGACCACCGCCCTTCCCGAGGCTATTCTCAATCCCGAAAAAACAAATGGCAAAGAACTGAAAAATGTTACCGACCAAACTGTAAAAATCCTGCCCGCATCGAAAGACCTCGCCATCTTCAAAAGGTTTTTGTCCGTATTCTTCGCCCCATCGATAGTATTCATCAAGATCGGAACGAGAGCCATCAGAAATACGATTGAAATTTTCGAAGGAAGCCCTACTCCAAACCAAATGATGATCAAGGGGATGACAGCTACCTTAGGCAGAGAATTTAAAATGCTTACATGCGGATGAAGATAATCTCTGACGGTTTCACTCGAACCGATCAGAATCCCCAAAGAAACTCCGACCAAAATTGCCAGAAAAATACCGGCGAAAAGAGTTTCCAGACTTATCAAAAGATGCGGCCAAAGGACGCCGGAAGAAACCAATCCCATCCCTTCGGACCAAACCTTTCCAGGACTGCTGATGAAAAAATCATCAACGATCCCAAACCGAGATATGATTTCCCAAACAGCTATTGTACCCGCCGTCGAAATAAATATTCTTTTGTATTTTTGATTATTCATAAGGATCAAAATGTTCTGAAACTTTTTCGCTTTGGAATCCTCCGCCGCTGTTTTTCATTATTTGTTTTATGT
>DQBY01000086.1:0-235 GCA_003534085.1 Candidatus Moraniibacteriota bacterium
TGCCGAAGAAGATGGCTTTGGAACTTTTCAAACCGTTCATCATCAACAAGTTGATCGAAAGAGAATTGGCCTACAACGTGCGAAACGCCGGAAAGATGGTGGAAGCGGAAAGCGAAGAGTCATATGAAATTTTGGACGAGATCATTTCTCATCATTATGTATTGTTGAACCGCGCTCCGACCCTTCATCGTCTGTCTATCCAGGCTTTCCAGCCGGTGCTTATCGAAGGCAAGGC
>DQBY01000086.1:267-3748 GCA_003534085.1 Candidatus Moraniibacteriota bacterium
CAGATGGCGGTGCATGTGCCTTTGACTGACAAAGCTCGAGAAGAAAGTGAGAAATTGATGCTTTCGACGAACAATCTTTTGAAGCCGGCGACCGGCGAACCGATCACCACTCCGACTTTGGATATGGTTTTGGGATGTTATTACTACACCCATATTCTTCCGGGAGCAAAGGGAGAAGGAAAATTATTCGGTTCTCCTGAAGAAGCTATGATGGCGAAGGATTTGGGAATCGTCGATCTTCGAGCCAAGGTTATCGTGAACTACAACGGAAAAGCGCTGGAAACTTCTGTCGGACGAGTCATGCTAAACGATATTATCCCTGAAAACCTGAGATTCATCAATGAAGAAATGACCAAGAAAGAACTCAAAGGTTTGGTGGCTAAGGTTTTGGAAGCAAATGGACAGGCGGAAACTGCGCTTTTTGTGGATAGGATCAAGGACTTGGGATTTGCCGCGGTGACAAAATCCGGAATCAGTTGGGGAATGGCCGACTTGAATGTTCCAGTCGAGAAGAAAGATATCATGAAGCAGGCCGAAGAAAAAGTAAAAGTTATCAAGCAGCAGTATAATATGGGTCTTTTGACCGAGGAAGAAAGAAAAAGCCAGGTCATTGCGATTTGGAACGATGCGAAAAATAAAATTACCGATGCTGTTCGCGCATCGATCGACAAGGAAGGCCCAGTGTATTCCATGGTTTATTCAAAGGCTCGCGGATCTGAATCAGTAGTTGTCCAGATGGCCGGCATGAAAGGTTTGATGGCCGGACCGACCGGAGAAACTATAGAACTTCCGATCAAGAGTTGTTACAAAGAAGGTTTGAACGTATTGGAGTACTTCATTTCGACTCATGGTGCCAGAAAAGGTATGGCTGACACGGCTCTTCGAACCGCGACTGCCGGATATCTGACTCGACGTCTGGTGGATGTGGCGCAAGATGTGATCATCCATGAGGCGGACTGGAAAGATAAATCCGGAACATATATTTATAAAGAAGATTCTGAAAGGATCGGCCAAAGCTTCGCCGCTCGCGTAATCGGAAGATACATCACAGAAGACATTCTTGATCCGAAGACCGGAGAAGTTATCGCAGGAAAAGGAGAAGTAGTTTTGAAAGAACAAGGACATTCGATCGAGAAGGCCGGCATTCCACAGGTGAAGATTAGAACACTTGTGACTTGCAAAACTCCGAGAGGAGTCTGTCAGAAATGTTATGGAACCGACCTAGGTCGCGGAAATCTGGTTCAGATGGGACAAGCGGTCGGAATCGTTGCCGCGCAAGCCATCGGCGAGCCGGGAACTCAGCTTACTATGCGTACCTTCCACATCGGAGGTGTTGCCGGATCCGACATTACTCAAGGTTTGCCTCGTGTTGAAGAAATCTTTGAAGCGCGTCCTCCGAAAGGTGAATCGATAATTTCTGAGATTGATGGAAAAGTGGTCGGAATCGAGCATGGAGACAAGGCAATTCTTGTCAGAGTCGAATCAACTGATAAGAAACAGACAGACGAGTATCAGGTTCCTGCCGGAAGTACTCTGAAGGTAGCGCAAAATGATCTGATCGGAAAAGGAACCAAGCTTTCTGAAGGAAACATCGACCTGAAGAAGCTATACAAGACGATGGGGTGGGAAGCTGTTTATCGCTATATTCTTCGAGAAATCCAGGAAATCTATGCTTCTCAAGGTGAAGGAATCAATGACAAGCATATTGAAGTTATCGTCCGCCAGATGTTCAGCCGTATCACGATCAGCGATGCCGGAGACACGGCCCTGATCGAAGGCGATATCACCGAGCGAGACGAATTTGTCGAAGTCAACAATAACGCGAAAACCGCAGGTGAGAAGCAGGCGGAAGGAGAAAAGATGCTTTTGGGAATCACAAAAGTCGCTCTTTCCACTGAAAGCTTCCTGTCAGCCGCTTCCTTCCAGGAAACTGCCAGAGTTCTGATCAACGCTGCAGTAGCCGGAAAAGAAGACAGGCTGCGTGGACTCAAAGAAAACGTCATCATCGGAAAACTTATTCCAGCCGGAACAGGATACAAGCCGGAAAAATAAGATACTTCAAAAAATCACCGCCTTTCACGGCGGTGATTTTTGTATTATAATTTTCCTAGAGCTAAGCTCTTGGAGAAATGAGAAAAACAGAATTTGCCAATGAGGAATATTATCATATTTATAATCGCGGAGTAGACAAGCGGGATGTTTTTTTGAATTTTAAAAATTATGAAAGGTTTTTATTGTCGATGAATCTGTTGAATGATGATAGAGATGGGTTAATGTCACAATGGAGGGATATATTGCGCATGGACCCTAGAGCTAAGCTCTTGGATTTCCAAGATCTTAGCTCTAGGACGGATCCGTGGGTCGAATTAATTGCATATTGTCTCAATCCGAACCATTATCATATAATTTTGAAACAGTTAAGAGAAAATGGGATCAAAAATTTTATGCATAAATTAAGTACGAGTTACACTAATTACTTCAATAAGATGAACAAGCGTTCTGGCTCTCTTTTTCAGGGACCATTTAAGTCGGCGCATATTGATTCAAATGAATATCTCTTGTACCTTTCCGCTTATGTAAATAAAAATAATTTTATTCATGGATACAATAACAATAATAATTGGCCATATTCAAGTTTGCCGGACTATTTAGGAGAGAGGAATGGAAGATTGGTAAAAAAGGAAATTATTTTGGGACAGTTCAGAAGCATTGAGGAATATAAAGAATTTATCGATAGCAATGCGATATATATGCGGGAAAAGAAAGGGATGGAAAAATATTTAATAGAGGATTAAAGCTATTTTCCAAGAGCTTAGCTCTTGGAGATCTCTTGGAGATTGACGGGAACGTTAAAATTTGCTATAATTGATTCAGTAGAGTGAAATCAGATGAAAATGGCTTATAACAAAAATAAAAAGATAGTTTTATTCATCGCGTCATTTATGGTCGTTGCTTTTGCAGCGGCTTTTTCGTTCATCAAGGTCAAAAAAGAAGCATACGTTGGAAAATCAGCGGGTAATGCGGAAGGTAAAAATCAGATTGCGGGGAGTACTGATGTTTGTCCGGTTGAGGAAGAGGATAATGAGGAGTATCTTTTCTTAGGATGCAATGGGTTTTTCTAATTTCAAATTAACCCGATATGTTATATAATTGACCTAGAAATAGGTTATTTTTTTATGCTTGAAATAAAAAATCTTTCTCTAAAATTCAGAAATTCCGGAAGAGTGATCCTCCAGGACATTTCTTTTTCCGTCGGGAAAGGAGAGATCGTTGCGATCCTTGGTCCATCCGGATGCGGGAAAACGACAACGCTGAATGCAATCGCCGGCCGCTTGGATCGCAAGGAATCTGAAATCGGGGGTAAAATAATTTGGAGCGAGGAGATCAAAAAGCCGGAAGTAAATATGGTTTTTCAGACAGCTACTCTTTTGCCTTGGCGGGATGTTTTTGGAAATGTCGCTTTCGGCTTGGAGGCAAAAAA
>DQBY01000019.1 GCA_003534085.1 Candidatus Moraniibacteriota bacterium
CTTGCTTTTCAGGGCACCTCAAGAAGATTCGAATACATCGGAGAAAGGAACGGCGCAACCCTGATTGATGATTATGCCCATCATCCGGAAGAAATCAAGGCCACTCTCAAAGGCGCCAGAGGAAAATATCCTGAAAAAAATATCATCGCAGTTTTTCATCCGCATTCGTATTCTCGGACGGAAGCTTTGCTCCAGGAATTTTCCCAAAGCTTCGACGACGCCGACCAAGTGATCGTTCTTGATATATATTCTTCAGCCAGGGAAACTGCCGGGAATGTCAGCTCGAAGGATCTCGTGAATCTGATCAATAAATATCATTTCGGAAAAGCGGAACATGTTCCGACGATCAACGAGGCAGTGGAATTTTTGAAAGAAAAGATCGGCGAAAATGACATTGTCCTCTGCATCGGCGCCGGAAACGTTTTTGAACTGGCGGAAAAATTAAAGCAATAAAATGGCGAAAAAAGTAATAATTTTTGATTTTGACGGCACTATAGCGGATTCACTTCCGGTAGTATTTGAAATAATTAATGAGTTTGCGAGAAGAGAAGGATTTGAAAAAATTTCCGAAGAAAAGATTTATGAATTGCGCGATTTACCAGCTAGCCATATTTTTAAACAGATCGGAATTTCCAAGCTTAAATTTCCGTTCTTTTTGAAAAAGTTCAGGGAAAATTTCGGAAAGAGAATTTCTTCAATAAAGGCTATAAGCAGCATTTCGGAAAATATTAAAAAATTGAAAGAGAAAAATTATATTTTGGGAATAGTTACTTCAAATTCTTATGAAAATGTGAAAAAGTTTTGTAAAAATAATAATCTGGATATTTTTGATTTTATCTATTCAGATGAAAGCATCTTCAGCAAGGATAAAATTTTGAAAAGATTATTGAAGAAGTATAATTTTGAAGGCGGGAATGTTTTGTATGTTGGCGATGAAATTAGGGATATCGAGGCTGCGAAAAAATCAGGAATTAGGATGCTGGCAGTTGGATGGGGATTCAATTCTAAAAAAGCTCTTCTCGAAAATAATCCGGATTATTTTATCGATGATCCAAGCGAATTAATTCCTGCTGAAATTTGGGAAAAATAAAGAAATTTTTATGCTAAAAATTCAAGAAAACATACAACTAGCTCCATTTACGACGTTCCGGATCGGCGGGCCGGCGAAGTTTTTTGTTTCGGTCGAAAGCGGAGAGGAATTGGCGGAAGCCATCGAATACGCCAAAGAGAATGGTCTGAAATATTTTATTTTGGGAGGCGGGAGCAATCTGTTGGTTTCAGACGACGGTTTTGAAGGGCTGGTAATAAAAATAGACAGCAAACTGTTCATGGTTCATGGATTTTCGATCGGATCAGGCGCCGGAGTAGCTCTTTCCAAGGTTGTGAAAGAATCGCTCGATCGGGAATTTTCAGGGATGGAGTGGGCGATGGGAATTCCGGGAACGGTCGGCGGAGCGATCCGGGGGAATGCCGGAGCTTTCGGGAGTGATATGTCGGATGTCATAAAAACGGTAAATTATATCGACAAGAGGGATCTGTATGAAGAGTCCGGCGGAAAAAAAACAGTCAAAATAAAAAGCCTGAGTAATGCTGAATGTGAATTTGCATATCGTGAGAGTATTTTCAAGCAGAATCTCGATTTGACAATACTTTCAGCCGTATTTGATCTAAAAAAAGGCGACAAAGAAGAAAGCGAAAAAATTATAAAAGATATCATTAAAAAAAGGACAACGAGTTCTCCTGCCGGATTGGGAAGTCCGGGATCATTTTTCAAGAATCCTGTCGTGAGCAAGCCGGATCTGATTGCGCAATTTGAAAGTGATAAGAATACAAAAAGCAAGAACAATAAAATTCCGGCAGGCTGGCTGATTGAAAGAGTGGATC
The DNA here is from genome assembly GCA_003534085.1 of Candidatus Moraniibacteriota bacterium. Taxonomy (GTDB): domain Bacteria; phylum Patescibacteriota; class Minisyncoccia; order Moranbacterales; family UBA2206; genus UBA11098. Next base: position 1,885 of record DQBY01000019.1, read on the forward strand.
TTTTGGGGAAAAAAATTGGGGGCGCTATGATTTTGGAAAGACATGGAAATTTCATAGTGAATACTGGCAATGCCACCGCGCAAGATGTTATAATGCTATCAAGCTATGTAAAGCAGCAGGTCAGGGATAAGCTCGGAGTTGAATTGCACGAGGAAGTGCAGTATGTAGGTTTTTAAGCAACTCGCTAATAAATAACTAATTTAAGCGAATTGAAGCGAAATATTGGCATTTAGTTAGCTAACATTCGTTTATAATTCGTGAGTAGCGTTTATGACAATCGAAAAAAGCCTCAGATTTTTTTTCAAGGGCGTTGAGATCGACGATCGCACAGAAGCGTACATCAGAAAGAGATTGGCAGGAATCGGAAAGCTGCTGGAGAAGATAAAGCATGTCGAAGTTGAAATTTCCATGGATAAAAAAGGGAAATTCCGGGTGGAAATCATGGTGGAAACTCCATATAAGCTTTATCGCACAGAAGAAACCAGCCAAAGCATCGAAGGATCGACGGACATCGCTATGGATGAGCTGATGAATCAGATCAAAAAAGATACTGAAAAAGTGAGAGACTTGCGGATACGCGGAAAAAGATCGATCAAGAAAAAAGTGGTTTTGGACGGAAATTCCAGGTTTAGAAAATAATATTTATAAAACAATAAGCCTAAAAAACCGCCTGAAGAGTATTCTGGCGGTTTTTGTTCATCATGTCCCGGTGCTTAATGGTTCGGAGTTTCTGTATCCTTTGGTAAATATTCCGGAGGTATCGTCCTGCCTGTCTCTTTCAACAGTATTTCATTGACGCGAGACAGCCGTTCCGGATTCATATCGGAAATGTATCTTTTCAGATCGCTTTCATATTTCGACAACACTTTCAATGCTTCACCTTCATTCATCATTTTTATGATTTTCATTATTTTTTTTTGGTTTTTTTGCGCATCATCCTGAGTATCATCTTCTGATAAATTGGACTGTGAATTGTCAGGATTTTTCAATTCTTTTATTATCATTTTCCACAAGGCGATACGGAGCAATAAATCCGATATTTTAGCAGGCATTTTTTCCTCCTCTTTGGATTTGTATGGACTGAAAGAGCTATTTTATTAATACAACGGAAAAACAAGTATATTTAGCTCCGAAATCCAGCCTTGATTGCAGCTTTTGAAAAATGGTTGATATGGAATACGAGATATTGTATAATTAAAAAAATGTATATAAATCACAAACATCATCATCATATAAATAAAACGGCGGTTGCGATCGGGGTCGTCATTTTTATTTTTGCCATCGGGCTGGCGGCTTTTTTGTGGGAGACTCTCGAATGCGGATGGTATTGTGAAGAGGGAAGTTCCAGATGTCAAACATTTTCCTGTGCGGGTCTCGTGCCTCAAAACAAACCTGGCGAACTATTGATTGAAAAACCGCTGATGCCTTGCACTAAGGAGGCAATGTTATGTCCTGATGGATCGACAGTCGGACGCATCGGACCAAAATGCGAGTTCGCGTCGTGCCCGGAAAATAAAGTCGACTCCTCTTGCGGAGATGGGATATGCCAAGATATGGCTTGTCTGGCGATCGGCTGTCCGGAGCCGGAAACCGCTGAAAATTGCCCTCAAGATTGTAAAATAAATTTATAATTAATCTAATTTATGCACTTCCATATATCCATATATGGAAGTAAAATCTAAGTTAAAAAATATGGATCGAAAAATAAAAACAGAAATCGCGGTCGGGATAATCCTGCTGATCGCGGTCGTAATCGGGGGAGCGGTGTGGTTTTCCAGCAAGGAAAAAACTGCTCCGGGGAATCAAGTCGCAATCAATAGCTTCGAAGAGTGCGTCGAAGCCGGAAATCCGGTCATGGAAAGTTATCCAAGACAATGCCGGACGGCAGAAGGACAACTCTTTGTTGAGGAGATAAAGGAAAACAATGACGGCACAATGTGCATCCAGGTGATCGCCTATGCCAAAGATCCGCAAACGGGAGAATGCAAGGAATTTCCGACTCCTTGCGCCGTGCCGGAAGGATGGGAGATTTGTGAGAACCTTTCTGGAGATTCTGAGTAGGTTTATTTTCTAAATGGAAAAAACGCCGGACCCATCAGGTCTGGCGTTTTAAATATTCGGCAGGGATTTCCATGCCTCTGCGTTCCTTTATTTGCTCATGGATCTTGTCAATTTCCTCATGGGAAAATTCCGCGAGATACTCCACGAGCCCCTGCTCTTTTTTTAAGAGAAAAATATCGGCTTGGTAGAATTCGATGTTAGTTGCTCCGCTACACGGTCTCTTCAGAAGATTCTCGCCGATTTTTATGCGCATAAGCAACTCGGTAATTTTTTGGAACGGTTCCATGTTTCCTCCTTTTTTAAAAAAACTATAAATTAGTACAAAGAATAGTACAAAAAAACGCAAAAAAAATTCTGGAATGATATAAGTAGTATTATTTAGCTTCTATCCGATGGGACGGGGCTATGCGCAGACTTGCAATATTGCAGGTCTGGGAGTAAAATACAATGGTATTATAAAGTGAATTTATGGAATTTTTAACTAAGTTATTTGGCTCAAATCAGCGGGAAATCAAGAAGCTGCAGCCGATCGTGGATAAGATTAATTCGTTCGGTCTGGAATATAAAAAGCTTTCTGACGAAGCGCTGAAGGGAAAGACGGGAGAGTTGAGAAAGAGAGTTGAGGATGGTGAAACTCTGGATGAGATTCTTCCAGAGGCTTTTGCGGTGGTGCGGGAAGCGGCGGACAGGGTG
>DQBY01000070.1 GCA_003534085.1 Candidatus Moraniibacteriota bacterium
TTCATCACCGGCAATCAGAAGAAAGCGGATTATTTGGCTGAGCTTTTAGGTTTTCCGATCGAGCACGTGAAATTGGACCTGGATGAAATTCAATCTTTGGATCTGAAAGAGATCGTGGAGCACAAAGTTAAGCAAGCTTATCAAAAAATAAAAAAGCCGGTCATCGTGGAAGATGTCGCTCTGGAAACAAAGCTTCTCGACGGATTACCCGGACCTTTCGTGCGCTTTTTCGTTGAAAAAGTTCCGTTCAAAATTTTTTGCTCTCTGTTTTCCGGCAAGGATCGGAGCGCGACGGCGCGGTGCGCGTTCGGCTATTATGACGGAAAAATTTTGAAAATTTTTGAAAATCATTTGGACGGAAAAATCGCAGAAAAACCGGCGGGAAAGAACGGCTATGGCTGGGATCAGATTTTTATTCCTGAAGGATACAAAGTCACCCGCGCTTCTTTGAGCAAAGAAGATGATCACAAGACATATCTGCAATTCAAGCCTATCAAGAGGCTGAAAAAGTTTTTAGAAAATTAAAATGCTATCGATATAAAATATGAATCCTATAATTATTCTTGTCATCACTCAGATCTTTTTCACGACTAGTGACATCCTGGCCCGGATCAACATGCCGAAATTAGGTTTCCAACTGTCCACTTTCTTGTCGGTCTGGTTTTTGGCATACTTTGCGATAAGGATGGCCGCCATGTTCGGACAGCTGTATGTTTTCACGAATCTTGAATTGGGCCGGACGATGGCGCTTTTCGGAGCGGTCTCGATCATCCTTTCAAATGTTTTTGGTTTATTGCTCCTGAAAGAAGTGTTGTCGCCCATGAGTTATGCCGGAGTTTCCTTGGCGGTCTTGGCTTTCATAATCTTGGCTGTAAAAATGTAAACTTTTGTGATACTGCCGGAGATGGTAGGATCTAAATATGAATAATAATTCTGGAAAATAGCGTATGAAAAACGTCACCAGCTCAAAACTTTATGACTATATCGTCTGCCCGCATCGCGTCTGGCGGGATGTTTATGGTCCGCAGGAGGAAAAGATCCAGGAAGCGAATCCGTTTGTGGAATTGCTCTGGAACAGGGGAGTGGCGCATGAAGAAAAAATCGTGGCCGGGCTGGGGGAATATCTGGATCTCAAGGAAGGAAGCTTGCAGGAAAGGTTCGTGGCGACGCTCAAAGCGATGCGCGACGGAGCGCCTTTGATCTATCAGGGCGTCTTGTTTTTTGGAAATTTAAAAGGCATCCCGGATCTTCTCAAAAAGATGCCGGACGGAAGCTATGCGCCGATCGAGATCAAATCCGGCATGGGATTTGAAGGAACGGCTGAGGGCGAAGAAGAGGAAAGCAGCGGGAAACCGAAGAAGACGTATGCTGTCCAGCTTTGTCTGTATATCGAACTTTTGCAAAAATTGGGTTTTGAAACGCGAAAGCGCGGATTCATCATCGACGGGACCGGAAAAGAGATGGAATATGTCTTGGACCAGCCGGTCGGCAAAAGAGACAAGCGGACCTTTTGGGAATTTTATGAAGAGACCAAAGAACAAGTAGAGAATTTATTAAATAATAAGGCTCAAAACAAACCAGCTATGGCTGGGAGTTGTAAGCTTTGCCCATGGTATAAGAGTTGCAAAAACTGGTGCAAGGAAAATAAAGATTTAACTAACATTTTTTATCTAGGGCGCGCCAAGCGAGATATGCTTAATGAAGATTTATATATTTCCAAGGTGGGTGAGATTGGGCAACTGGATATGCGAGAAATCTTGGAGAGAAAAAAGAAAGATAAAAACTTTCTCAAAGGAGTGGCAGAAAAAACATTGAGTAAAATTATCACACGCGCAGAAATTTTGGAAAATGGAAGCGGGGCGGTATTATATCGCAAATTGTATTTGCCCAGAGTGAGTTATGAATTATTTTTTGATATTGAAGATGATCCGACGCAGGAATTTGTTTATTTGCATGGAGTATATGAAAGAAACGGCAAGGCTGAAAGATTTTTGGATTTCACAGCCCGCGATAATACTCTTGAAGCTGAAAGAGATGCTTGGCAGAGGTTTTGGGGTTATATCTGCTCATTGCCCAAGGATGATTTTGCCGTTTACTATTATTCGCATCACGAAAAAACAACCTATTTTAAAATGCAAAAGAGGCATTATGATGTTATATCTATTGAAGAATTAACTGCGTTTTTTGGCAGTTCTAATGTGATTGATTTGTATAAAATAGTTTTAGCGGACACAGATTGGCCGCTGGGAAGTTATTCTTTAAAAGAAATCGCACAATATTTAAAATTTAAATGGCGGGATGAAAGTCCTTCTGGTGCATTATCTATTCAGTGGTTTAACCAATATTTAGAAACCCAAGAGCCGAAAGATTTGCAAAGAATTTTGGATTACAATGAGGACGACTGCAAAGCTACTATGGTTTTAAAGGACGAATTGGCCAGATTGGACGATTTAATTAGCAACTAAAATTTTTTTTGCCAAAGTGTTGACAAAAAAAATACAGAATATATAATAAGCGTGTAT
>DQBY01000117.1 GCA_003534085.1 Candidatus Moraniibacteriota bacterium
ATAATTTTATTAGCTGTCATACTGCTTGCGCTCGCGTGGGTGATTGCGGTGTATAACGGGCTGATCCGTTCGAAAAACAGAGTGGATGAGGCTTCGAGCGATATTGATGTCCAGCTCAAGAGAAGATACGATCTGATTCCTAATTTGATCAATACCGTCAAGGGTTACGCGGCTCATGAAAAGCAGCTGTTTGAAAGAGTGACTGAAGCCAGAACTCGAGCGATGGGGGCGGGAAGCGCGCATGACAAAGCTGAGGCGGAAAATATGTTGACGAACACTTTGAAAAGTTTGTTTGCCGTTTCGGAAAATTATCCGGATCTGAAAGCCAACCAGAATTTCTTGGAACTGCAAAGAGAGCTGACTGATACTGAAGACAAGATCCAAGCGTCCAGAAGATTTTACAACGGCAATGTCCGTGATTTCAACACGAAAATCCAGGTCTTTCCGACCAATCTGATCGCCGGCATGTTGAATTTCACCAAGCGCGAATTTTTTGAAGCTGAGGGCGCAGAAAAAGAGCCGGTCAAAGTTGAATTTTAACAGGCACTAAAATAAAATGGCAAGATTAGCGACAAATGCAGATCCGTTAGGAATGTTCAAGGGAAAAAAGACAGACTATAATGAAGAATTGAAAAGGTGGAAAAAAGAACAGGCGGCGCTTTGCAAAAGAGAAGCATCTCTGCGCAACAGCCGAGAAGGCTACAGCTCCAACTCTGTCATGACTATGTTCCTGATCTTTTTGACGTTTGCCATAGTCGCGATAATGCTTTATGCCATCTATCTGTTCGTCCATGTGACCAGAATTTCAGATATGGCGGGAGTGCATGTGACTCCGGTTTTCAAAAAAGCGGCGAACTTGGCGAACAGCCATGGCGTCAGCAAGGAGTTTGCGGAAAGAGGAGCCGGATACGGCGATTGGATTCTTTTTAAAAACAATAAATTTTCATTGATGTATCCCGAAGGATGGGACATAAAAGAGAGTGATGGCATAACTCTCAGGCAATTTAACAGCCGGGATAAAAACGCATTCGATTCTCTTTCGATGGCGATGAGTTTTGGAGAATTAAAAAATCCCGACAGGCTTGCTTTGAAAGAGGCGCTGCAAGAAAATGGAAGGAATGTAAGCGAAGCCATGCGAGAGGAAGAAATAAGAGGCAAAAAAACATATTCCTCCAACAATATTATTTTAGAGAACGGCTTGCATGCGCGCGGAATTTACTGGGTCTTTGATGACAGGATATTTTTTGCAGAAACGGTAAAATACAACAAAGAATCAGATCACCCGGAAGAAACGTGCGAAAAAATAATCGATTCGATAAGATTTTACTGATACATATGGCAACACTATACACCCAAGCGGATAAAAATGTGCGTTTGACCTGGGTTTACATCACGGGTTTTTTAATCTTTGTCATCGGAGTCGGCTATGTTTTCGCGGGCGCGATGGGCAATAGCAATATTTTGTACGGAGCAGTGATTTTTTCGATAATCATGAGCTTTGGATCGTATTGGTGGAGCGACAAGATTGTTCTGGCGATGAGCGGAGCGAAAGAGGTGACACATGACAATGGGCGTGAACTTTATCATATGGTGGAAAATCTTTGCATCACAGCCGGACTTCCGGTTCCGAAAATTTATATCATCGAAGACAGCGCGCCGAACGCTTTCGCGAACGGGCGCGATCCAAAGCATGGAGTGATCTGTTTTACGACAGGGATTTTGAACAAGCTTGAAAAAATAGAATTGGAAGGCGTCATCGCGCATGAGCTTTCCCATATCGGCAACCGGGACATTTTGCTTTCAACGGTCATAGTCGTGCTGGTAGGATTTGTGGCGCTTTTGGCGGACTGGTTCCGGCATTGGGCTTTTTGGGGAGGACGGGGAAGGGACAATGACCGAGGAAATCAGCTTCAAATCATCCTGATGGTTGCTGCAGTCGTTTTGTCGATTTTGGCTCCGATTGCGGCCGTCCTGATACAATTGGCCATTTCCAGAAAAAGAGAATTTCTGGCGGACGCCAGCGGAGCCCTGCTGACGCGCTATCCGGAAGGATTGGCCCGAGCTTTGGAAAAAATATCTTCCGATCAAAAGCCGCTCGAATCAGCCAACCGCGCCACGGCTCATCTTTTCATAGTTAATCCATTTAAAGGAAAAAAAGTTTCATCGCTTTTTCAAACACATCCCTCGGTAGAAGAGAGAATAGCCGCGCTACGTGGAATGGATATGAAATAAACACAAACCGCACAAACTACACAAAAAGACAAACAAAGAAGAGAAAACACAAACATGATTAAATATAATGAGTAAATACAAAGAGCTTGAAGATAGAACATTAAAATTCTCAAAGGATGTTATAAAGCTTTGCAATAAACTTCCAAAAAACACGATTAATTATGAAATTATAAAGCAAATTGTTAGGTCGGCCTGTTCAATCGGTGCGAATTATAGAGAGGCAAATGAGGCTTTGGGTAAGAAAGATTTTGCCCATAGATTAAGAATTTCCAGAAAAGAAGCGAAAGAAACAACTTACTGGTTGGAAATTCTATTAGAATCAAATTTGGATCATAAAGAAGAAATTGAAAATCTTTTAAACGAAGTTCAACAACTTCGAAATATTCTTTCAGCTATAATTGCTAAAACCAGCTAGTTTTTTTTGTAAATTTGTGTTTTGTTTGTGCCTTTGTGTTTTTAATTTTTTGTGAAGTTTATAATGTTATGCAATTTAAAATTCCAAAAAACACCGAAAAGTATGAGTGGACGAAGCACTCGCTGATGAAGATGCAGCATTATGGCTTGACGGCGCAGAGAGTTTTGCGGGTGATCAATAATCCGCAAAGGAAAGAGGAAGGCGTGGTGAAAAAAACGGTTGCCGTCATGCAACCTACAAGCGTGAATACAAAAAATGGAAAGAGGATTTGGAGCAGTGAGATTTGGGCGATGTATCAACTTTCAGGGAAAGTAAATTTCAAAATCCAAAACCCAAATTCCAAACAAAATCCAAATCCCAAATTCCAAATTTCAAAAATTATTCAAAATACTAAATATCATATACCAAATACTAAGTATAAAATAATTTCAGCTTGGCGGTATCCGGGGGTAAGTCCGAAAAATAATCCGATTCCTGAGGAAATACTGAGAGAAATTGAGGAGATTGAGTGACGGTGCATAAGTTCATTAACATATTGCA
>DQBY01000040.1 GCA_003534085.1 Candidatus Moraniibacteriota bacterium
CTTTTCACCGGCGATTACAAAACCATAAAAACTATCATCATTGACCAGAAAACGGCGGACGCGATCCTTGCTGATCTGAAAAATTCAGATTTCAATGTGGCTGACGTGGTCAAAAAAGAAACGCTGCGCACCCCGCCAGCTCCTTTCACCACCTCCAGTTTGCAACAGGCCGCCATCAATAGCTTGGGATTTTCTTCCAAGCAGACCATGATGATCGCGCAGAAACTTTATGAAGAAGGACTCATAACGTATATGCGTACCGATTCCACCAATCTTTCGATGGAATCGATGCTCACCGCGCAGAAAGTTATCACGAATCTTTTTGGAAAAAATTACGCGCTCGAAAGTCCGAGATTTTATAAGACGAAATCCAAGGGAGCTCAGGAAGCGCATGAGGCTATCCGCCCCGCTTATCTGGAAAAAACTCCTGATGAACTCAAGGCCAAGCTGGACAACAATCAATACAGGCTTTATCGGCTCATCTGGAATAGGACAATGGCGTGCCAGATGCAACCCGCAAAATTTAACTCAGTGAGAGTCGATATTTCCGCCAACCCCGTTAAATCCGGCAAGGCCGGTTCGCCTACGGCAAAATCTAACGGGATAAAAGGCAAATCTGAATATCTCCTGCGCGCCAATGGCTCGACATTATTGTTTGACGGATATCTGAAAGTGTATGGAGAAGATGCGATCTCAGAAAACATCCTTCCTCCGTTGGAAGTGGCGGATGCTTTGGAATTGGTGGAGGCGCTAAGCACCCAAAAATCCACCACTCCCCCGCCAAGATACAGTGAAGCGACTTTGGTAAAGGTCATGGAAGAAAACGGGATCGGCCGCCCGTCAACTTACGCGCCGACTATTTCCACCATCATCGAGAGAAAATACGTGGATAAAAATGAAGAGAAAAGATTGTTTCCGGAAGAGATCGGGAAACTGGTGAACGACCTCTTGGTGGAACATTTTCCGCAGATTGTGGACATCAAATTTACCGCCAACATCGAGGAAGACTTCGATGAAATAGCGGAAGGAAAAAGAGAATGGGTTCCGGTCATCCGGGAATTTTATGAACCGTTCCATAAAAATCTGGCAGCCAAAACCAAAGAAGTGAAGAAAGAAGATTTTCAAGAAAAACTGGATCGTAATTGTCCGGAATGCGAAGGCGGACTCATCATGAAATTCGGACGCTTCGGAAAATTCATCGCCTGCTCCAATTATCCGGAATGCAAGCACACGGAGAAAACCGACTCGGAAAAGAAAGTGGACGAAGAAAATTCCGGCGAGATCTGCGAAGTTTGCGGAGCGCCGATGGTGGTCAAACGCGGCAAGTTCGGAGCTTTCCTCGGCTGTTCAAATTATCCGGAATGCAAAGGCATCAAACGGATCGAAAAGAAAACCGGGATGAAATGTCCGAAATGCAACGTGGGAGAAATCGTCGAAAGGAAATCAAAAAAAGGCAGGCTATTTTTTGGCTGCAACACATATCCAAAATGTGATTTCGCTCTTTGGAACAAACCGACCGGCGAAACTTGTCCGGAATGCAAGTCCCTTCTCGTCTTCGCCGCCAAGGGCAAAGTGAAATGCTCAAAGAAGGAGTGCAAATTTGAGAAATAATCCCGAAAGGTCCAGGTGCAAAAGTCCGAGCCTTTTTGATTTCTAAAAAATAATCCGGCCGCAATCGCCGGCTGCATAAGTTCATTAACATATTGCANNCCGGCTTGTTTTTTAATTTTTCCTGAATTATACTTGTAGTATTCACCCTTACACTAACTTAAAAGTAAGCTTGTAATAACCATACGGATTTGCAAATTTAAATTTAATGCGTACTATTTCCCCAAAATAGTTAGTGTAGGGTTAAAAGAGCCTATGATAAGCGTAGAAGACGTATTAGAAAACATGAAAGTGGCGAGGACTCCGGAGCGCGAAGCGCTTATCCGAAGCGCTTTTGAATTCGCCGAAAAGGCCCACATCGGACAAAAAAGAAAATCCGGCGAAGATTACATCCAGCATTCGCTCCATACCGCTCTGAATATCGCCCGCCTCGGATTGGGCTCGAAAACCATCGCCGCCGGACTGCTCCACGATGTGCCGGAAGATACGAACGTGACCCTCAAGGAAATTGAAGATGACTTCGGCCATGAAATCGCCTTCCTTGTCGATGGCGTGACTAAGGTCGGAAAGATCAGATTGCGCGGAGAAAAAGAAGAGATATATCTGGAAAATTTACGAAAAATGTTTTTGGCGATGGCGGCGGACATCCGCGTGGTGATCATCAAGCTGGCAGACCGCACCCACAACATGGAGACGCTTGAGGCGCTTCCGGAAGAAAAAAGACACAGGATCGCATTGGAAACTCTGGAAGTTTTCGCGCCGCTTGCTAATCGCCTGGGAATCGGAGACATCAAAGCGCGCTTGGAAGATCTGGCTTTCAAGCATCTGGACGCGGAAAATTTTGAATCAGTCAAAAGAATAGCCGAAAAAGAATTCGGCCTCAGAAAAAGAAACTTGGACAAAGCGGTCGAGGATCTCCGGCGCGAACTTTTGAAAGAAAGCATCAAGGTCAGCGACATATATGGCAGGACAAAGCATCTCTACCGACTTTTTCAAAAACTCAAAAGGCATGACATGGACATAGATAAGATTTATGATTTGGCGGGAATTCGGATCATCGTTCCGGAAGTGGCAGACTGCTATGAAAGCCTCGGGATCGTCCATCGAAAATACCGGCCTTTGGTCGGACGCATCAAGGATTATATTTCCCTGCCAAAACCTAACGGATATCAATCTATCCACACGACCGTTTTCGGTCCGGACGGGAAAATAATGGAAATCCAGATCAGGACGCAGAAGATGCACGACGAAGCTGAATTCGGCATCGCGGCGCATTGGATATATTCCGAAAAACCGAAGGATTGGACAAGCTTTTTGAAATTAGGCAAAAGCAACAGCAAAAAATATTCCGGAGAAGAGCTCAGCTGGGTGAAACAGCTTCGCGAATGGCAGTCCGAACTCGGCAAAGACAGTTCTGAATTCATGGAAGGTCTCAAGATTGAATTTTTCAAAAATCACATTTTCGCCTTCACTCCGCATGGCGACGTGATCGATTTGCCGGAAGAAGCGACTCCGGTAGACTTCGCCTACAAGGTCCACAGCCAGATCGGCGACCAAGCTGTCGGTTCCAAAGCCAATGGCAAGATGGTGCCTTTGGATTATAAGATCAAAAATGGAGACGTGATCGAAATCATAATCTCAAAAGAACGAAAAAATCCCAACCGCGACTGGCTGAGATTTGTCAGGACGACATTGGCGAAGACCCATATCAAACGCGCCCTGAAAAAAGACGTCGGGATGCAATAAAAATTGTCCGATACAAGATCAGATTATCAGCTGACTTTTATTTTTGCCAAAATGTTGTTCAGCTCATCCTTTGAATAATAATCAATGGTGATCTTTCCTCCTGACCCGGATTTTGAAACTTTTACTTTCGTCCCTAAAGTTCCCGCCAGCATGTCTTCGATCCTTTTTGTTTCCGGATCGACGCTGATATTTCTTTGGTGGGTCTTTACGGAAATTTCTTTCGTCTTGTCTTCCGTCTGCCGGACTGTCAGATGATTTTTCAAGATCATTTCA
>DQBY01000006.1 GCA_003534085.1 Candidatus Moraniibacteriota bacterium
AGATATTTCCAAATCTCAAAAGCCGTCATGGGAAAATCCATGGCGTCGTAATACGCGACCGTGGTCAGGATATTCTTTTGCCCAGCACTAACTTTCGGCTCTTTAAATGGGACTGTATTATCTGAATGCATAAATATATTTTTGAGGCTTTTTTAATTTTTAAATGTATTATTAGCGGCAAAGCCGCAGCCGAAAGTTAGTGCTGGGTTGACATAGTGTTAGAAAGTATTGCGTTATTTCAAATTATATGTATAATAAAAATCACTGTAAAAGTTCTTTGATTTGAAAAGCGTTCGCATCGCGATCGCAAAATTAATATTAATAATTCTTAGTTTACAAGGAGGGTAGGAAAATTGCATGCACTTGGAACCCATCTGATAGTAGAACTCAGAAATTGCAACCCCGCAATTCTCAAAGATCTGGTGAAAGCAAGGACTGCATTAGTTTCCGCAGCAAAGGAAGCTAAGGCCACAATCGTGGATATCTCTTTCCATGAATTCAGTCCTTATGGCATCAGCGGGGTAGTCATCATTGCCGAATCACATTTGACCATTCACACCTGGCCCGAGTATTTATACGCCGCAGTTGACATCTTCACCTGTGGCGAACTTATCAAGCCAGAGATTGCCACCGAATTTATCATTAAGGCATTTGAGTGTAAGGATCCTTCTTTTGTCGAAATTAAAAGGGGTATACTCTCTCTGAATGAAAAATTGCCTCACAAGATCACCAATCCCGAGCTTGCACCTATCATCTGATAGTTGCACTAACCGACACAGCCTGCTTGAAACATGATTCAATCATGAACTCGGCAGGCTGTTTTTTTTATTTCAAAAAACTAACCTCACGTGCAATCAGCCCCGAGTACTCAGGATCACGTGCTAATCGGCGGTTCAGATATATTTTGCGGTCCAGCTTCTTTTGACTTTTTTCAATTTGTCAGGAGTTCCGGCGTAAACGACTTCTCCTCCTTTGTCTCCGCCTTCCGGTCCGATATCGATCACCCAGTCGGAATTTCTGACTACGTCGATGTTATGCTCGACGACCAAAATAGAATTTCCTTTTTCCACCAAAGCGTCTAAAACCTTCAAGAGTCTTTTCACATCGTCGAAATGAAGTCCGATTGTCGGTTCATCTAAAATATACAAGGTTTTTCCCGTTGATTTTCTGGCCAGCTCTGTCGCCAGTTTTATCCTCTGCGCTTCGCCTCCGGAAAGATTGGTCGCGCTCTGTCCCAAGCGCAAGTATCCAAGTCCTACATCTTCCAAAGTTTGTAATTTCTCCAAAATGAGCTGGGATTTTTTGAAAAATCGGAGAGCATAAGAAACGCTCATGTCCAAAACTTCCGCTATGTTCACTCCTTGGTATTCTATGTCCAAAGTTTTTTGATTATACCTGGTTCCGCCGCAAGCCTCGCATTTCACATCNNCATACATATCCGGCAAAAGATGCATCTCGATTTTCTTGGTTCCGTCTCCCTGGCAAACTTCGCATCGTCCGCCTTTCATATTGAAACTGAACCTGCTCGGAGCGTATCCTCTCGTCTTGGATTCTTCCGTCTCAGAAAACAACTCCCTGATCAAAGAGAACACTCCGGTATAAGTGGCCGCGTTTGAGCGGGGAGTCCTGCCGATCGGCGCCTGATCGATATTGATGACTTTGTCGATGTTGGAGAGTCCTTTGATTTTCTTGTGCTGCCCCGGCATCGCTTTGGCATGGAAGAAATGCTTGGACAATGCTTTGGCCAAAATATCAGAAACCAAAGTCGATTTCCCCGATCCGGAAACTCCGGTTATGGAAACAAACTTTCCCAGAGGAATTTCGACATCGATATTTTTCAGATTATGCTCGGTCGCTCCGATGATCGCGATCGATTTTTTATTTCCTTTCCGATATGATTTTTTTTCCGCCACTTTCTTCTTGCCGTTCAGATAATCCGCGGTTGAAGTTTTTGATTTCAAAAGTTTTTGCAGATCTCCCTGGAAGATCACCTGTCCGCCTTCCTCTCCGGCGCCCGGCCCCATATCGATGATCCAATCAGCTTTGCGGATTATGTCTTCATCATGCTCAACTACGATCAAGGAGTTTCCGGCGTTCTTCAAAGACTGCATCGTGTTGATCAGCTTCTCAGTATCGCGGTTATGCAACCCGATCGAAGGTTCGTCTAAAACATATATTATTCCCATCAGTTCTGAACCGATCTGGGTTGCCAAGCGGATCCGTTGCGCCTCGCCTCCGGAAATTGAATTGGCTCCCCGGCTCAAAGAAAGATATTCCAAACCTACATTGCAAAGAGCTTCGGTTTTGATCAGCATATCCTTCACCAGCGGTTCGATTATTTTCATCCTTCCTCCGATCGTATCGCTTTTTTTCAAATCAGCAAAAAATACCATCAGTTTCTCAAGATCCATTTTCACCACGTCATCGATCGACTTTCCCTCCACCAGCACTGACAGATATTCGTCTTTCAATCTCTTTCCTTTGCAAGCCGGACAGATATTTTCCAACATGTATTTCTCCATATCGGTCCTGACATATTCGGATGTCGCTTCTTCATATTTCCTTTTGATCATCGGCAGCACGCCTTCGAAAATTGTCCGGGCTTCTTTTATCGCGCCCGTTGCGTCCCGCTGCTGGATAGTTATTTCTTTCTGTTCCGGCCCATACAGGATGATTTCCAAAGCTTCCTTGGAAAGTTTCTTGATCGGATCATCCAGAGAGAAACCGTGCTTTTCCGCCAAAGCCCGCAAAATATTCATGTAATTGCTCTGTCCGCCGATCCTTCCGTTCGATTTGCTCCATGGCAAAATCGCTCCTTCAGCCAGAGACAAATTCTTGTTCGGAATGACCAAGTCAGGATCCACTTCTTTTGTGATTCCCAGTCCGGAACAATATGCACAGGCTCCTTCAGGATTATTGAAAGAAAAATGCCTGGGGGTGACTTCGTTCACCCTGGTGTGGCACTCGTGACAGACAAAATCTT
>DQBY01000053.1 GCA_003534085.1 Candidatus Moraniibacteriota bacterium
AGCGGACGATGTAGTTAAGTGCTGTATTTTCACTGCTAAAGAAAAAGCTGACACGCAAGACTTGCTCAGTGCATATGCTCTAAGTGGGCAATTGGCCGGCCAACAGAAGTGGGTGCTCTTATTTGCTCTATCGGGGAACTGGGAATTACCTTCGAAATGTCTGGTTGATATGTGGAGGGAATTTCGGCATCAGACTGCATATAGAAATATAATTCGTAATCTGATTGCCAATATCTCTACTCCTGATAACCTGATCAATCCCTCGGATTTTTCTTACGACAAGCTTATGATGCGAGCATATCATTTAAGACGCAGTTTCAAATAATCTAGCCTTCCCTTGTTTAGGGGAGGCTACTTTTTATTGTGTAGGAACAAATCCAGTCCGAACTACGTGCACTAAGGAGATCCACGTAAAATACTTCGCATCACGTGGCATGGTAAAAATCAGGGAACGCTTCAGATAGGCGTTTTTTGATTTGTGTTATACTTTGAGCAAAGGTAAATAGTATTTTATCATTATGGCAAGAAAAACTGCTTTAATAAAAATATCGGGCGACCTCCTTTCCAAAAAAGAAGTTATCGATAAAGTCCGAGAAATTTCTCAGAAATATTTTACTGTTATCACGGTGGGCGGCGGCACGCAAATTAGCGAAGCTTTCCAGCAAAAAGGTTTCGCAATAAAATTCGGACCACTCGGCCGGGAAACCGATTCGCTAGAGGAAAAGCAATTAGCTCGCGATATCTTGGAAAAAAATCAGATGGAAATTCAGGATTTTTTGGCAGGCGAAGGAATCGCAGTGACGGTCATTATTCCTTTTGTAGATATCGCATCAGTCCTTTGTCCGATCAACGGGGATGTCTTTGTGATGGCTGCTTACTTAGGATTTGATAAACTATATATCTTTACCCTAAAAGACAGGGAAAAAAACAAGAGAGCAGAATTTGAAAAATATTCTAAAGTTGAAATTGTTGGATTTTAGTATTTAACAAACAAGAAATATGAAACGTTTTTGGAAATTCGTGTATATTTTTTGGCCTAGCGTACTGCGCGCATATGAAACATTTTTTCATCATCACCGGCAGGATTTTTTGATCGGGCATCTGGCGGCGCAAAAAATTACGGAAGATTTGGAAAGGCATCTGGCGATGAATGGTTTTGAGCGCGCAATTATTGCGCTTAAGGATCCGGGGGAAATTCTGGATATGCGCAAAAGAGAAGGCGAAGAATTCCAATATCATATCCGCTTGTTTAATGATCGAGAAATCCGCACTCATTATGAATATGCTCCCGAAGCGCACCTAGTCACACATTGCTTCAATGTCTGTCAGGAGAAGAAGGAAACATATTTCAAAGAATTGTTAAATGAATACTTGGCCTAGGTTTTTCCAGGAAACGCTCCAGTAGGCGTTTTTTGGTTTTGGATATATAATTGGTACATAAATTTAAAAACAAAAAAATGGATCCGGAAAAACAAAAAATTTTGCTTGCGGACGAAGATGAAAATCTCCAAGAAATATATTCAAAGGCCTTGATCGATGAGGGCTTCGAAGTTTTGCACGCGACTGACGGAGAAGATGCATTGGAAAAAATAAAAGAAAATTATGAAAACTTGGATCTGGTCTTGCTGGACGTGGTGATGCCGAAGATGGACGGATTCGATGTCTTGGAAAAGATCAGAGGGGCCTGGGGCGGATACAAAAAAATACCAATCGTTATGCTCACCAGCTTGAGTGATCCCGAAGATATTCAGATGGCGAAAGAACTCGGGGCGGACAGATTTTTTGTGAAGCCGGAAAATAATCCTTCCGATCTGGTGCGGGAAATCGAAAAGTTTCTGGATGAAATTCACCAAAGCCCGGAGCGGAATTATTCAGTGCTGTATCACGCTCCAAGTAAAAAATAAAAGGATAATCAACTTCAGGACCCGGTCAAAAGCCGGGTTTTTTGTTTACGAAAGCAGATTTTAGCAATTTGGAAACAAAATGCTTTATTTGAGCCAAAAAGCGGGAAAGGCCAAAGAGTAAATGGCTTAAACAAGCCAAAACTAGAGGTTTAGCTTTGACAGGGCTGTCCAATTCTGCTATACTAGTTGGTCATGGTCAGAACATAAGGACTGAGGCAGCCTTCGCTAAAAGCTTCAGCATGCCAAGCCGTGACATTAACAATTAAGCTCAATAAATGCGTATCATTAGATCTCTGGTGATCCTGCGGATGCTTTTGGTCCTAATTTTGGCTCCAATCGCTCTAGCAGCGGAAACAGGAACTGATGAAACCAATATAAAAATAAAAACCCCAGTATTCGCTTTAGATAAGACCATATCTGCTATAAGCGCGTACGATGTAGTCGTTGAATATGAAAAGCCTTTGGAGATGTCACAAAGAGATATAACTCTGGCTAAATGGAAATCAAAGCAGTCTCATTTGTGGGAAAGTCTTCCAAAAGGCCAGTTTACTGTCAATGCTTCAGCTTATACGGCAGCCGCCGATGAATGTGGAAAAAGTGATGGAATAACTGCCAGTGGAGTGAAGGTTCAAGAGAAAAGAACTATCGCTTGCCCGAGGGAATTTCCATTTGGAACAAAAATTAAGATTGACGGTTACGGAACTTATGTTTGCGAAGATCGTGGGGGTGCGATCAAAGGAAACAAAATAGATATTTACGTTGAAACTAAAGGAGAAGCTTTCGCTTTCGGACGAAGAAATCTGACTGCGGAAGTTATCTTCTAATAGGCAAGAAATCCTGAGAAATCAGGATTTTTTGTTTGACCTGGTGGGCTATTTTTGTTAAGCTAAATTTATTATTAAAGTTCTTTTTTATTTGCATTCCGGTGAGTGTTTGTTATAATTGCAGTATCGAACATAACCACCTAAATGGGACTACGGTACGCTGTTAATAAAAATTTTTTCAAGAAATGGTCACCAGAGATGGCCTATGTTTTGGGTTATATTTATGCTGACGGAAGCCTTGAGGACGCTTCTTATTTGAGAGGTAAATATTTAAGAGTTTCAAGCGTGGAGCTGGAAAATCTTGAGCGCATCAAGTTATTTTTAGAATCTGAACATAAAATAGTTAAGAAAAAACCAACAAGTAAGAATGGGAAGATGGGTTTTTTATTAAGAATAGGAAACCATGATTTATATAATGATTTGATGAAGTTGGGATTATATCCAAATAAGTCTTTAACAATTGATTTTCCAGATGTTCCTTTGAAATATCTAAGTCATTTTGCTAGAGGTTATTTTGACGGAGATGGTTGCGTGATGATTCAGAAAGCTAAAGGCAAAACTCAGGACTTTATTATAAAAAAGTTGAATGTAGTTTTTACTTCTGGCAGTAAAAAATTTTTAGAAAAACTTGCAAAACAGCTTAATTTTTTTATTGGATTAAGACAATTAAAAATTTACAATGGAAAGAATTCTTTCATGTTGAGTTATTCTACGGAAGACAGCATAAAGATTTTTAAATTTTTTTACGGTGAAATAGAATGCATTTTTCTTGAAAGAAAATTTAATATTTTTTCGAATTATTTTAATTTAAGATCACAGAGAATAGATCCCGAGATAAAGAAAATACTCGATGGTCGTGTGGCGAAGTAGCTAACGCGGCGGTCTGCAAAACCGCTATGCATGGGTGCAAATCCCATCGCGACCTCATTAAATTTATTGGGCGAGTGGCGAAATTGGTATACGCACAACACTTAAAATGTTGACCCGGAAACGGGTTGAGGGTTCGAGTCCCTCCTTGCCCACAAAAAAATCCCTCACGGGATTTTTTGTTTTGTTATTAGTATCTGAAGCTTACTTTCACTTCCATCTTCTTTCCCTCGAAGAATTTTTTGGCGAACTCAGCGGTCTTATGCGGAGGATATGCTTTGCAAGAGAATACATCGAGATAAACCGCATTTGTATTATTTGCGAAATGTCCTGAGATGAGAGAGGTCTCGATCAGCTGTGTCATGGAAAAACCTGATACGCGCGGATCTTCTCCAAAATTGACCACCACAGTTTCTCCGAATCTTTTCATGTCGATAAAGACGCAGAGCTCCTTCACAAATTTTTTTATTTTTGATGCGCTTCGGATAGTTTTAGGGTTGCAATCATATATGTCGATGCAGGTGCTCATTCCCCATGGATTTTCTTTTTTATATTTTTTTACCAGTTCTTGGTCTTTGCTCATTTCATTTTCGCGGTTCTGATGTACAAGTGCCAAAAGAATCGCCTGAAAATTAATTAATGAAGTTATTATATATAACTTGCAAAATATTGCAATGCTAATTTTTTTCTTTGATTTTCGCGATAATTTTCGGAATTTTTTTGAAATCCTTGATCAAGATTTTTCGCAGGCTTCCGTTATAAAGAGCGGCCGCCGGGTGATATAAAATATAGAAAGTTTGCTCGCCGATTCCGGCAATATCTTTTTTTACGGCTGTGCCGTGAGCTAAGGATATCTTTTTCCCAGGCAGAAATCTTTCCATGCTGTGCCGGCCTAGAGTCACGATCAATTTCGGACGGATAATTTTTATCTGTTCCAGGAGCCATGGCCAGCAGGCGGCCACTTCTTTCGGTGACGGATCGCGATTTTCCGGAGGGCGACATTTGACGATGTTGGCGATATAAATGTCTTCGCGCTTAAGTTTTATCGAAGCCAGCATTTCATTTAAAAATTTTCCGGCCGCACCGACGAAAGGGTGACCAGTTTCATCTTCTTTTTTTCCAGGCGCTTCGCCGATAAACATTATTTTTGCGTCTGCCGAGCCTTCGCCGAAAACGACTTGGGAACATGTTTTGCGAAGAATGCACTTGCAGCAGGAAGACATTTTTTTGTTGAGTTTGGTGATTTGTTCTTGTTTGGTTTGCATAATATTATTTTTTGATAGGTTGGACATCCGGTGTCTTTAATAAGCCGTAGAATCGGACACCGTATGTCTTTAGTAAGCCAAGGCCTTGCCGGTTAAAGACTCTCGGTGTCCAACGCGAGAAACAACCAAGGACACCAAGTGTCCCAAATAATATCCCACCTCACAAAAACATATGGAAAGCTTGCATTCCGAAAAATTAGCCAAAAAAACATCCACCTCGCCGACGCAGAGCTTTTTGGACGTGGCTGAAGTGAAAGAGGATTCCATCGTCTTGAAAAACGGCTCTCTTCGTTCCATTTTGGCCGTTTCCGCCATAAACTACGACCTGAAATCTTCCGACGAACAGGACGCCATAATCAACCAGTATCAAAACTTCCTGAATTCCCTCGACTTTCCGATCCAAATCCTGATAAGTTCAAGAAAACTTAATATGGAAACTTATCTCAAATTCATCGAATCGAAAGAAAAGGAACAATCGAACGAACTTCTGAGATTGCAGATCTCGGAATATAAAAATTTCATCGGACAGCTCGTAAGCGTTTCCAACATCATGGAAAAGAATTTTTATATCGTCGTTCCTTTTTCCCCGATAGAAAACACGGAGAAGGGTTTTTTCAGCAAGCTTCTGAACATGGCCAATCCGTCCAAAGATATCCTAGCCAAGAGAGAAGCTTTCGAAACTTACCGCTCTCAGCTTTTCCAAAGAGTCGACCACATAATTGCCGGGCTTTCCGGAATCGGACTCCGCATCGTACCCCTGAAGACCCAGGAGCTTATCGAGATTCTATATGAATCGTATAATCCGAGAGTTTTCAATGAAAGCGGCCTAGCAGAAGTGGGGGAATTGGATCTGAAATAATCCGTAGGTATCAAAAAGCTTGGCTTTAAAAATTAGATTTGAAATAAAAGCGGGTATCAAAAAAGCTTGGCTTTAAGGAGGAGTCCGCCGCGGACGACGGGGAAAAGCCGAGCTTTAGAGAATAAGCCGCGGGTTTCTATCCGCCGCGGCGGATTCGCTAATTCGACGGATCCTCTCTAAAGCTTAGCTTTAGGCCAGAGAAACAGCCAAAGACACCAAGTGTCCCAATTACATCAAAAATATTCATGCTTAATTTATTCAAAAAACAAAATAGCCGACCAATCGCGCCAAAGCCTACGGACGCAGTTTTGGAAAGCGAAAAAATCTACCGGGAAGGCGTCACAAAACTCAATGACCTCATCGCTCCCTCCGCGATAAAAATCGCGCCGCGAACGATCCGCGTCGGAGAAACTTTGGCTCAGACCCTTTTTGTCATAACTTACCCCAGATATCTGCACAGCAACTGGTTTTCTCCGATCATAAACATCGATATGCCGATGGATATTTCGATGTTTGTGCATCCGATCGACACATACGACATCCTGAAAACTCTGAGGAAAAGCTCCACCCAGGTCCAATCCCAATTGCATATCGAGGAAGAAAAAGGCTTGATCCGCGACCCATCCCTGGAAACCGCGGCGCAAGACATCGAGGAACTCCGAGACAAGCTCCAACAAGGGACGGAAAAATTTTTCCGCTACGGACTTTATATAACGGTTTACGGACAAGATGAAAAAGAAGTCGATAAGCTCGGAAAATCCATCACTTCTGTCCTGGAAGCCCAGCTGGTTTATGTCAAAACCGCCATTTTCAAGTCCGAACAAGGATTCATTTCTTCTCTTCCTTTGGCCAATGATGAACTCGACATCGGAACGAATATGAATTCCGCGCCTCTGTCCACGACCTTTCCGTTCGTTTCATCGACGTTGTCCAATGATGAAGGAATTTTATACGGAATAAACCGCCATAACAACAGCCTTATCATTTTTGACCGCTTCAAGATGGAAAACGCCAACATGGTGGTCTTTGCCAAATCCGGAGCCGGAAAAAGCTATACGATCAAGCTGGAAGTTTTGCGGCATATGATGATCGGAACGGATATCATCATCATCGATCCGGAAAATGAATACAAGCATCTGTGCGATACGGTGGGCGGCTCGTTCATAAAAATTTCTCTCAACTCCAAAAATCATCTGAACCCCTTCGATCTGCCGAAGATGATCGAGGACGAAGATCCGGAAGATGTTTTGCGCAACAATATCGCCAATCTGCTCGGCTTGATGCATATAATGCTGGGAAGCATAACTCCGGAAGAAGACTCCATCCTGGACCGGGCGATCCATGAGACATATTCGATCCGCGACATCAGCGCCCAATCCAACTTTAACGCTTTGAGCAAAGAATCTTTTCCCACCATGTCAGACCTGTACCAGGTGCTTAGAAATATGGAGGGCGGAGAAGATCTGGCCATCCGCTTGGAAAAATATACGGAAGGAGTTTTTGCCGGATTTTTAAATAATCCGACCAACATCAAAGTCGACAATCAGATGGTCGTTTTCAATATCCGCGACATGGAAGAGGAGCTGCGCCCGGTAGCCATGTATATCGTCTTGCAATTCATCTGGAACGAGATGCGGACCAATATGAAAAAAAGGCTGATCTTGGCCGATGAAGCCTGGATCATGATGAAATACGACGATGCCGCTTCTTTCTTGTTCGGAATCGCCAAGCGCTGCCGCAAATATTTTACCGGACTGACCACCATCACTCAGGACGTAAATGACTTTCTGTCTTCCCGCTATGGAAAACCGATCGTGACCAATTCCTCGATCCAGCTTTTATTGAAGCAGTCGCCGGCCGCCATCGATGTCATCTCTGAAACATTCTATCTGACTGACCAGGAAAAATTTCTGCTTCTGGAAAGCAATGTCGGCGAAGGGATCTTTTTTGCCGGAACAAAACATGTCGCCGGCAAGGTTATCGCGTCATACTCTGAGGACCAGGTGATCACGACCGATCCTTCCCAGCTTTTGGAAATAGAACAGGCAAAAAAGGAATTTGACCAGGAATAAAAAACTATGCAAAACATCTCGCAAGAAGAAAAAGAGGAGAGAGCGGACAGGCTTCGGACGATCCGTCGCGGGCTGCCTAAAAAATCTTCCGCCAAGGCCGGCGCGATAGCCGAAAGCTTATCCCTGATGCATTTTTATAATCCATGGATGGATTGGCTATATGGAATCGCGCTGTCATTGGCATTGATGAAAGATATCTTGGATTTTGTCGGGTTCGGCTCCCTTCCCCTGCTCGGAACAGCGGTCACCCTTGTCGTATCCTTTTCGATTTTTTTCATAATGCTGATTACCGGATCGTTTTCGCAAGCCAAATGGGCGAAAAGAGTCGGCGTCCTGACAGCCGGAACATTGGCGGAATCCCTTTTTGGAATAAATTTTCTTCCGGTCGAAACCATCATCGTAGTGATTGTGTTCAGGATGACTCTTCAGGCTAGACAAAAAAAGGCCGCGGAATCCGCCGGCGGACGGCCTCCTTATGCAACAGAAGCATTTGCGTGATATAATATTGATACGAAATATTTTTGCCGTTATGAAATTTTTTCCTGAAATTTCAAGCGGCGCCGCATGATATAAGCTTTATGTTTTATCGCAAAGATAAAGAATTGATATTTAGCCGCAAACAGGAAATCCTGACCGCCTTTTTGGCTTTGGCCTGCCTGCTTTTGTTCGCTTTTTTCCCGGCGGAAGAGGCGTTGGAAAAAATAACCTCCAGCTTCATCTTTCTTTTTGTTTTGCCGGCTCTTTACATAAAGCTGATTTTGCGGAAAAAAATGGCGGATTTCGGCTGGAAGCTGGGCGAATGGAAACCCGGCCTGGTTTTTTCCGCCGCCTATCTGGCCGCCAGCGCGATAATTT
>DQBY01000005.1 GCA_003534085.1 Candidatus Moraniibacteriota bacterium
ATTCTGGCATAAATTCTTGTTCGACATCGGCGCTGTTTCCACTTCTGAGCCGTTTAAAAAATTGGTGCATGTCGGCTTGATCAATGGAGAAGATGGGCGGAAAATGAGCAAGCGTTGGGGAAATGTTATCAACCCGGATGATGTCATCGATCAGTTCGGCGCGGATGCGATGCGGGTTTATGAAATGTTTATGGGTCCGTTCATGCAGAATATTTCCTGGAGTACAAACGGAGTTAGCGGAACAAAAAGATTTTTGGAAAAAGTATGGAAATTGCAGGATAGAATCATGAATCATGAATCTGGAATCTTGAATAAAAATAGTAACTCGTTGCATAAAACTATAAAAAAGGTGACTGAGGATATTGAAAACTTCAGGTTCAATACGGCTATAAGCTCGATGATGATATTCATCAATGAGTTGGAAAAGGAAAAAGAAATTTCCATGATTCATTATTCAAGCTTCTTGATTCTATTAAGTCCTTTCGCACCACACATCGCCGAAGAGCTATGGTCCTCCTTCGCTGAAGCTACGGAGGATAAAGAAAAAAGGAAAAAATATCAGCAGTCTATCTTTCTGCAAAGCTGGCCGAAGTATGACCCGGAATTGATAAAAGATGAAACGATCAAGTTGGTCGTCCAGGTGAACGGCAAAGTGAGGGATACGATAGAAGTTCTGGCGGGAATCTCAGAAGATGAGGCGAAAAAGTTGGCCATATTAAGTGAAAAAGCTGGAAAGTTTATCGAAGGCAAAGAGATCAAAAAAATAATTTTTGTTCCGGGAAAACTGATAAATATCGTTGTCTTATAAAATTAACATAATACAAGATACTAAATACTCAACTTATGTGCGGAATTGTAGGCTATATCGGACAACAAAAAGCGAAATCGATCTTGATCGAAGGATTGAAAAGATTAGAATATCGAGGATATGACAGCGCTGGACTCTCAATCCTTGAGGGCGGGAAAATAAAAATTTTTAAAGCGGTCGGGAAAGTTGCTAATCTTGAAGAAAAGTTATTCGCTTCGCGAACCGGCACTACGAATGCCGGACATGCGAATCAGCTTTGCGGCTCTGTCGGAATCGCGCACACGAGATGGGCGACTCATGGAAAGCCGTGCGACAAAAATTCCCATCCGCATACCGATTGCAAAGGGAAGATCCATCTGGTGCATAATGGAATCATTGAAAATTATCAGGAGCTGAAAAGTCTTCTTCAGAAAAAAGGGCACAAATTCAGATCAGAAACAGACAGCGAAGTTATGGCGCATCTGATCGAAGAATTTTTGGAAAAAAAGGGAGAGACTTTTGAAGGCGCAGTTTTGGAAGCCGTAAAAATTTTGAAAGGAACTTACGGATTGGCAATCATAAATTCGGAAGATCCGGGAAAAATCATCGCCGCAAGGATGGGCAGCCCTTTGGTTTTGGGACTGGGGAAAAATGAATATATTCTGGCTTCCGACGTTTCAGCCATCGTCAGGCACACGGATCAGGTGATTTATCTGGAGGACGGAGAAATGGCGATCATTGAAAAAGATAATTACGAAATCAGGAGCATCAATAATAAAGTCGTAAACGACAAATCCAGCACTAACTTAGCATCGGCCTTCAGCCGGGTTAGTGCGAAAAGCACTAATGCTAAGTTAGTGCTGGATAAAAAAATAACCAAATTGGATTGGGATCTGGGAAAGGCGGAAAAAAAATGGGTTCCCTCATTTTATGCTGAAGGAGATCTTTGAGCAGCCCCAGGCCATTTCGGATGCGATCCGTGGGAGAGCGAATGGCAAGGATGGAATGGCGAAATTGGGCGGACTGAAAGACGTTTCGGAAAAATTGAGGAAAATAGAAAAAATCATCATAGTAAGTTGCGGAACTTCATATAATTCCGGTTTGGTCGGAGAATATATGATCGAGGAGTATGCCGGGATTCCGGTGGAGGTGGAATACGCTTCAGAATTTCGATATCGCAAACCTTTGCTCAATGAAAAAACTGCGGTCGTCGCTATTTCCCAATCCGGAGAAACTGCCGATACTTTGGCGGCGATCCGCGAAGCGAAAAACAAAGGGGCTCTGACTTTGGGCATCGTGAATACGGTGCGATCAACAATCGCTCGGGAAACAGATGCCGGCGTATACAACCATGCGGGACCGGAAATCGGAGTGGCTTCCACAAAAGCCTTCACGACGCAGTTGAGTATTCTGGCGCTGATTACAGTCATGCTGGGACGCCAACGCGAGATGTCTTTTGTCATGGGCGAAAGGATAGTTTCTGAACTTCTTAAAATTCCAAAACTGATCGAATCAATGTTGAAGGATGCGAAAGGATTGAAAAGAATCGCAAAAAAATATCAGAATTACAAAGACTTCCTATATCTCGGAAGAAAATATAACTTCCCGATCGCGTTGGAAGGCGCGCTGAAGATAAAAGAGGTCTCGTATGTCCATGCGGAAGGATACGCCTCCGGAGAAATGAAACATGGAACCATTGCGTTGATAGATAAAAATTTCCCTTCTGTTTTTATCGCGCCGAAAGACAGCGTGTATGAAAAAAATCTGAGCGGCATGCAGGAAATTAAAGCGCGCGGCGGTAAAGTAATTGCCATCGCGACAAAGGGCGACAAGGAAATCGCAAAACTGGCGGATGATGTGATCTATATTCCGAAAACTTTGGAAATGCTTTCACCCATTCTTTCCGTGATTCCCCTTCAGCTTCTGGCTTATTATGTCGGAACCGGACGGGGATTGGACGTGGATAAACCGAGGAATCTTGCTAAATCCGTGACAGTGGAGTAAACTTCTTGGATGGACATAAAAAAACTCGAGGAAAAATTAAAAGAAATAGGGGAGCCGAAGTTTCGTTTGGAGCAGATAAAGAAAGCCGTTTTTCAGGACGGTGTTTCTTCTTTTTCTGAAATAACGACTATTTCTAAATCTTTGCGAGAAGAATTGCAAAGAACATTTGATGTCCCTAATGGACATCAAATGTCTACGGGCGGAATCCTTTCATTTGAGGTGGAGAAAATTTTGGAGGCAAAAGATAAGCAATCGATCAAGGCTTTATTTAAATTGTATGACGGAAATCTCATCGAATCAGTCCTGATTTCTCCGAAACCAGGCGATTGGTCGGCCTGCATCTCTTCGCAAGTCGGCTGTCCATTGTCCTGCGGTTTTTGTGAAACAGGAAGAATGGGATTGAAACGAAATCTGACTGCGGAAGAAATTACGGATCAGGTGCTATTCTGGAAAAATTATTTACGAACCGCTCGTAGCGGGCCGACCGCCGCCCCTCAGGATAAAAACTGCGGACGGACCGCTACTCAAAAAGTCACTGACATTGTCTATATGGGAATGGGAGAACCTTTTTTGAATTGGGATAATGTCAAAGAGAGTTTGAAAAATTTGACTGATCCGAAGCTGTTTGGATTCGGTTCAAGAAGCATTTCTGTTTCGACTTCAGGCATTCCGGAGGGGATAGAAAAATTGGCAGAAGAATTTCCACAGATAAATCTGGCGCTGTCATTGCATTTCGCGGATGATCAAAAAAGGAGCGAAATCATGCCTATCAACCGGAAAAATAATCTGGAAGCGCTGAGAAAATCCTTGCAAAATTATTTTAGCAAAACCAAGCGGAAGATTTTTTTGGAATACATCATGCTGGAAAAAATAAACGACAGCAAGGAAGACGCCGAAAAATTGGTCCGGTTCGTGAAATCGATCGGCAAGCTTCAGCTTTTGCATGTGAATTTAATCAGATACAATTATCCGGAGAAGGGATCCGATCCCTCTATAGGGATCGGATCCCTACGGCCATCATCCAGGGAGCGGATAGTTGAATTTAAAAACTTTCTGCTGCAAAATCATATTCCTGTCACCATAAGAAAAAGCCTTGGTGAAGAGATCCAAGGCGCTTGCGGACAATTGGCGGGAAAATAGCTTATTCTAATTTTGTGTAAGTCATCTTTTTTAATCCTTTCCATCACTCGGTAAAATCTGTTTTTTTCATTTCTTCGAGCAGAATTTTTGCTGATTTTGTTTCAAGCGCCTTTTCAACATTATTAATCCAGTCAATCGCGGATACATATCCAATATCCATGTATTCTTTTGCCTGGAAAGCTGTCTCCAGCCAGTCCGCATCTTTGGCGATGATTCCTTCCGGCGTATTTCTTTCCTCAATTTCCCTATAGTATTCTTTCCATTTATCAGCGATAGATCCGCTTAGATTTTCTAATTGATCAAGAAAGGCATTCTTTTCCGGTTCTTTCTTTGAAAAATATTTAGCCCCTACTTTAGTCTGATCTCCGATTCGAGCTTCTCCGTTTTCATGAATCATCATGATGGCAGCTACCTTTTCTGGATTTGCATTTCCTTCCATGGAGGCTAGTATGTATCCGATTTGAGCTGATCGCATTATGTGATCAGCTATGGAATATGGATCTTTAACTCCAGCCAGTCTCCATCCGCTATGCTTCTGACGTTTTAGTTGATTGAGTTCAAAAATGAAATTGACCGTATTTTTTTCTGACATATTTTTCTTATAATTATCTAAATTGATTTTACCATATAAGTGTCTTTCAGTTTATACCCGAGCTTTCTGTAATAGTTTCTGACTCCGATTCCTGAAATTACTACAATTTTATCATATCCGAATTCTTTTTTGGCGATGCGTTCCGCTTCTTGCATCAATTTTTTGCCGAGCCCTATATGTTGAGGGGAGGTGTTGTTCTTTTTATCTATTTCAGCCAGTTTGCCATAAGTGTGGATTTCTCTTATGATTGTCGCATTTCTCAGCGCCAGAATCGGGTGATTTTCCTCTTCTGGAATTCTTAATCTTAGCAACGCAAAAAGTTTTGATTTGTCGGGTGAAACATATTGCAGGAATATTTCTTTCCCGCCTGAAGCTTCATAGTCTATCCTGTCCAATATTATTTTCTCTTTTATTTTATAACTGGCACCGACTTCTCGGCAGCGGATGCACGGGCAATTTGATCTGTGGGCGATCATCTGGCGGAGATTGGAAAGAGTCGGTCCGGCCAAGATGGAAGTGACGGGCACATCGCGGACGAGCCGGGCGATGCGGACATACGGCGGAATGGCTTCATTCTTTATCTTTAAAATCAATTTTTCAAACGCTTGGTCGTTCAAGGGAACATATCTTCCTTTTTTCCAAAAATTATACAAAGCGCTGTTTTTCACAACGACAGTCGGGTAAATTTTGAGCATGTCCGGCTGAAAATCGGGGTTAGAAAAAAGTTCTTTGAACATTGCAAAGTCTCTTTTGACATCTGATCCAGGCAAGCCTGGCATCATGTGATAGTTTATTTTGAATCCGGAATCCTTCAATAACTTAGTGGCGTCGATGGTTTTTTGGACGTCATGTCCGCGCCTGTTGATTTTCAAAACATCGTCATAGATGCTCTGGACTCCAAG
>DQBY01000014.1 GCA_003534085.1 Candidatus Moraniibacteriota bacterium
AGAAAGAGGCCAGAGGGAAGAAAAGAAACGAGAAGAGGAAGAATAATAAAAAAACGAATCTAGACTTAAACATTCAAAATATGTTCCTTAATAAATAATAAATCTTTATAATAATAGCATACGCGGGCGGAAAGATGCCTGTCAGGTTAAAAACTTACGTGGATATGGGTCGCCCGGCTGCACGGCACAGGATCTCCCGCATTATCGCAAAAAGCTTTTGTCGCCCCGTTTGACATAAAAAGGTCGATCAATTTTTGGTCGGTTGAAAGAATGTCGATCGCTCTTCCTTGATAATGGAGGGAAGTGCATCCATGCTCCCCCCCGGAAATGCTGTTGACCGAATATTTGGATCCGTATTGATCCGCGACCGCAATCATGGTCTGCAGCATTTTTTTTGAGGGATTCACTGATGCTGAACAAGCCGTCGCGTTTTTTTTGCAGGTGCAGTTGCAGGCAGTCATAGCGGTTCCATTTTTTACCTGGGATATGTTGCTTTGAGGAGAAACGCTGCTGCTCGAAGAGTCTTTGCATTCTCCCGAAGAGACAAAAGTAATTTTGCCGCTTGCTATGGAAGCAAGCTCTTTCAAATCATCGGTCAGGGGCGGGGTAACAGCGGCCACGGGAGGCGGAACCGCTTTCCCGATTTGTGGCAGCGGCTTTATCCTCACCAGATCCGGATTTATCACATAAAGAAGGAGATAAGCGACTAATGCCAGAACCAGGCCTATGATGGCATCGCTGATTACTCCTTTGGCTTTTTCCATCGAGCTGTTGTTTCCGGCGGAAGTGATATACATGAATCCGCCGATCGAAATCATCAGAAGAGCGGCTATTCCGACCGCCCAAAGTCCGAAATTGTAAACCGCCTGGACATAAACAAAGAAATTTCCCGTGGATTGGGATTCAAATCCGGGAATGTTTTCCATCGGAGCGTATTGGAAAGAGGCGGTCTGGGAGAAAGAGGCCAGAGGGAAGAAAAGCATAAGCAGAAATAGCGTCATTTTGGATGAAAATGCAAACATCGAGATATATTTATGGCTAAGCGATTTTATTTTTTTTGTGTCAATTCTCTACATTTTTTGGAAAAAAGGCAGAAAAGATCACGCAAATGAACAGCGTCAGCAGTACGGTCATCACAATTCTGAAAAGAAAATTGAAATAGCCCGGCAAGTTAGTAGCCATACTGGCCAAGATTTTTTTGTCCGTTCGGCCGGAAAGTTGGCTTCCCAGAGAGTCAGTCATGGACAGCTCTACCGAATCGCCCAGTACCTTTTCATAAAATTCGCCGAACTGCACGCCATATGAAGAAGAGAGAATTTTCTTGACATTGTTGTCTTGGGCATAAAGCCCTCCGATGGAGACGGAATAAGTTTCGCCCGCAACTTTGTTGGCAGTGAAGGAAAGCGTTCCGTCATCTCGCACTTCGGCTCCCAAAGAAGTCGCTTCAGTTCCGTCGATGAACCAGGAATAATTTTGGAAAAACGGCATGTTTAACTCAGGTTTTAAGGATATTGTCGCGCCTGAAACCGCGCTAAAATCGATCTCGCTATAATCGGGCCAACTGGCTCCGTCAAGATCTATATAACTTCCAAGAAGGACCGGAGAGCAGGTCTTTCGATCCGCCGAGACAATTTTTACTTTCGGATCGACAACCTCGAAAGATTTAGTGACATTTATCCGTTCCCCGCCGGCAGTATTTGCCGTCATGGTGACGGAGTAACGGCTCCCTTTGTCTTTCAGGATCGGAAAATATGCGACCTCGTTATTTTCGCCGGTTCTGGGATCGCAGTCGCAATTGCCGCTTCCGTTGCAAGCGGCAGTGCTGCAAGACATCGGCCTCACAGATTCTCCGTCCAGCGTCCAGCGGACATTCAGGAGGCGGTCTGATGATGACGATGCCCGCAAGCCGACAATTTCATTTTTTATTATGGGACACAGAGCGCTGTCTAAGCCGTAGGAACACCTCTCTCTGTCCGCTTGGAGGCTAAGCTCCAAAGAACTATTGGCGGAAGTTGAAAATACCCGGATCCTGTGTTCTGAAGATGATATGGGAATTATTATTTCGGCGGATCCGTGATTGGCTGAGCCTGAGCCCAAGGACTCGCTGACACTCACCTTCGCTTTGAGATATTTAGGAGCTAAATAAGGAAAATTCAGCTTGAATTCAAATGTGGAAAGTCCGATTCCCACAGTGGGACTTGCTTCGGAGAGCTCAGATTTTAAATAAGGATTCCCCCAGCCGTCCGGGTTTATTTCTTGGCTGCCATAAATTTCCCAACGATATTTGAGGTGGGCCGGGTCAAGCGAGCCGTTAACGGCAGCGCTAAAGGTAAGCATGTCGCCGGAATTTTCAGCCGTCGCGTCATTCACCGGATTATCCGGAGAATAAGACAGATTTACCGAAAGCGTATTTTGGTCTCCCCTCGGATCTATGAGGTTGTCTTCCAGGCAATTATTCAAGCAGTTTCCGCCTATGCAGTGGTCTTGTCCGTCGTCATGGTCGGTAATAGATGTGATCGGTATCTTTACGTCGTATCCCTTGATCTTTTTTGTATATATGCCGCTGGT
>DQBY01000018.1:0-3948 GCA_003534085.1 Candidatus Moraniibacteriota bacterium
CGATGACATCATCCGGGTTGATAACATTTCCCCAACGCTTGCTCATTTTCCGCCCATCTTCTCCATTGATCAAGCCGACATGCACCAATTTTTTAAACGGCTCAGAAGTGGAAACAGCGCCGATGTCGAACAAGAATTTATGCCAGAATCGCGCGTACAAAAGATGACGAGTCGCATGTTCCGCTCCGCCCACATAAAGATCCACCGGCATCCATTCTTTTTCCAAATCTTTACCTACTAACTCCTTGTTATTCTTTGGATCGATGTATCGCAAATAATACCAGGATGATCCCGCCCACTGCGGCATCGTATTCGTCTCTCTTTTTCCGGGACCGCCGCATTTCGGACAAGCCGTATTCACCCATTCTGAAATGTTGGCCAAAGGAGATTCTCCTGTTCCGGTCGGTTCGTATTTTTCTACCTCCGGCAATTTGACCGGCAACTGATCTTCCGGCACGCCGACAGTTCCGCATTTTTCACAATGCACAATCGGGAAAGGCTCGCCCCAATAAGTCTGCCTCGAAAAAACCCAGTCTCTCATTTTGTAATTGATCTTCTTTTTTCCGATTCCTTCTTTTTCCAGCCACTGCGTCATTTTTTCGCGAGCCCCTTGTGAAGTTAGCTTGTCATAATCACCAGAATTTATTAAAATTCCATCTTTCGTATAAGCAAAATCTCTTTCCTTGTATTTTTTCCAAGCAAATTTCTGATTATCAACATTGATAAACGATGTTATCTTTTTTTCGGGAATCCAGACGACTTCATGAATATCTTTTTCCCCTTGATCAACTTCGTCTTTCCCCTCATCTTCTAATTCAAAAATTAAATAATAAAAATGAGCAAAAACATTTGAATCCTTATGAGGCCGATAAAATTCTGCGTAAGTCGACCCGGGTATTTGCCGAATAAATTTTACATTTTTGTATCCTGTCTCCTCTTTAATTTCTCTTTGAGCAGCCCCTACGAGGTCTTGACCATCTACTCCTCCGGTTAGAAATGATTGCCAATTAGAATTTGACCATTTCAAGCCAAGGTAGGTATTGTTTTTAGGATTTCTAATAATTGCACAAATAACCTCACGTTTTTCAGTTTCCTTGTCTGACTTAGGCGGATATTGATGGTCAAAAAAATAAGGAGCGACAACTTCTTTGATCGGAAAATCATATTTCTTCGCAAACTCAAAATCACGTTCATCATGAGCCGGCACTGCCATGACCGCTCCGGTTCCGTAAAAACCTAAGACGTAATCAGCCACAAAAAGAGGCAACTCTTGATTATTGAATGGATTGATAATTTTTATACCTTTAAGCTCAACTCCGGTTTTTTCTTTTTGCAATTCGGTGCGTTCCAGATCTGTTTTGTTCTGAGCTTCTATCAAATATTTCTCTACTTCTGAATAATTCTCAATCTTGTCTTTCAAATTTTCGATTACTGGATGTTCCGGCGCCACTACGGCATAAGTCATGCCGAATACCGTATCAAGACGCGTCGTATAAACTTCAATCTTTTCATCCGTCCCTTTTATCTTCATTTCAAATTGCGCTCCCTCGCTTCTGCCGATCCAATTCCTTTGCTGTTCTTTTATCAACTCTTCCCAATCCAAATCCTCCGAATCCAAGTCATAAAGAAGCCTGTCCGCATAATCCGTCATCTTCAAGACCCATTGGCGCAATTTCTTTTTCTCGACTTGAGTTCCGCATCTTTCGCAAAGTCCTTTTTCCAGATCCTCCAAAGCCAATCCGGTTTTGCATTTTGGACACCAATTAACCGGAGCTTCAGATTCATATGCAAGTCCTTTCTCGAACATTTTTAGAAAAATCCATTGGGTCCACTTGTAATAATTTGGATCAGTAGTGTTTATTTCTCTGTCCCAATCATAAGTAAACCCAAATTTTTCCAACTGATTTTTGAAAGTAGCGATATTTTTTTCAACGGCTATTTTCGGGTGAGTTCCGGTTTTTATCGCATAATTTTCCGCCGGCAGACCGAAGGCGTCCCAACCCATCGGATGAAGCACACTATGGCCTTGGAGCAATTTGAAGCGCGAAACCACATCTGTGGCTATATAGCCTTTTGGGTGGCCTACATGAAGTCCTGCGCCTGACGGATACGGAAACATATCCAGAGCGTAAAATTTCTTCTCCCGGTCGTAGTTCTTATAAATTCCGCTCTCTTCCCAGTACTTTTGCCATTTTGGCTCTATATTTTTCGGATTATATTGTTCCATATTTTTCTGCCTGGTCCGCCGAAGCTTTAGCGAAGGCGACCCATTTAGGTTCAATTTTCTTCGGATCGTATTGTTCCATATGTTTTACTTGGCACGCCGAAGCATAAGCGAAGGCGGCTATTTACTCCTTAACTTTACCTCATTTTCTGGCGATTTTCAAGCATTATGAAAAATATTCGAGCATGTGAAATATGATACTACAAATTCGAGCTCGAGAGCGTTAAGAAATTTTTAGGTCCGCCTCGGGGCAACCAAAAATTTTAGCGAGAGAGCGAAGAATTTGTTATCATATTTCGCCTGCTTCGAGAGTTTCTTTGTTACTTTCTTTGCGGCCAAAGAAAGTAAGAACCGTAATTTAAAAATAAAAAAGAACCTTAATTACTTAAGGCTCTTTTCTTAAAACATATTTATTCAGGTTTTTTGAATTTGGAATATATCTTCTTTCCGATAAAGTATATGACCATAGCTATCAGCGCATATAAAATCGCGATTGGAATGACTCTGATAATCAGAACTATTATGAAGTTGATGAATTTCTGGATGTCCTTGAACAAAGAATTGAAAGTTTCTTTGACCACTTGCCAAGGCCTCCATGAATCGGAAAAAGTTATGTTCGTATCTTCTGTCAGATAGATGGTAATGAGCGACATGTCCGTCTGTGAATCCAGATACTTGATCTGCCCTTGCAGCATCTCGATCTCACCGCGAACTCTCGCCAGCTCTCTCGTCACATCAAGAATGTCTTGAATTTTTTGCGCCTGAGTCAAGATGCTTTGGAATTGCTGCTCTTCCGCTTGCTTATTTTTTATTTGAGCTTGCAGATCGGCATACTGCTCCGTCACATCCTGTCCTGAAATCGATTCTTGAACGACCAGCGTCGCAACTTTTTTTAGTTCGCTGAAAGTTTTTTCAAAATTGTTCACAGGAACTTTGACTGAAATTGATCCGCTTTTCATGTTTTTTTCCGTTTCATAAAAATTGGAAGAAAAAACATCCCCGCCATTGTCTTTTGCAATTTGGGAAATTTTTGAAGAAGCGCTGTCCGTGTCAGTCACTTTCAGATTTAAGCTTCCGTTTTTGATGACCTTTTTATCTGTTATCGCAATATTGTCTCCCGCCATAAACGGAGCCGGAGCTGTCTCCATCCTTTTTTGCGCCATTCCCCTGCCTTCCGACATTGCGGACGGCACGTCTGATAAAAAACTATCCTGAGAATATCCCATCCCCGTTTCCGGACTCATAAGATTTCCGTTTCTGATCTTACTTTTCTTCGGCCCTCCCATGACAGAAAGCAAAGCCGCCAAAAAAATTATGACTGCGATTCCTCCGACTATAATTTTTTTATCATTTGCCATTTTATTTTTGTTAGGCTTATGCTTTAATTATACTTCGTTTAGGAAAAAATAAAAGCGCGGCTTGGAGCCGCGCTTTTATCTGATATTTTTAGCAAGCTTTCGCGTCCAGCTTCAGGTCTCCGGCATCTTTGCCGTCTTTTTTCTTGTCCAAAGCGATCTTCAGCGCGATAGGAGTGGCCAGAGTCGTGACAAGTACCATGATCACAATAGCTGAAAAAACAGCGTCGTCCACAACTCCCAAGCCTTTTCCGATAGCCGCAAAGATCAACCCGACCTCGCCTCGCGGAACCATTCCGAGTCCGATCACCAGCCGGGAATAACCCTTTTTGACCGCCAACCCGCAGACCTGCTTTCCGAGAATCGCCG
>DQBY01000018.1:3962-12690 GCA_003534085.1 Candidatus Moraniibacteriota bacterium
CTGGATTCCCATCAGTACGAAAAATATAGGCACCAGGAACTGGGCGATCGGACGGATCAGATCTTCGATATGCATTTCCGGCTGGATCTCATTATGATGATTTTTTCTGGTGCAATTTTTGAAATAGACATCATCAAGGATCAGTCCTGCGGCAAAAGCTCCGACGATTGTCGCTAATCCGATCAGATTAGCCGCCCAAGACAACACGAAGGCGATTATTAAAGCGGTTATTATTTTCATTCCCTCCACGTTCATCTTGGAAATTTTCCTCCCTACCATCGGAGCCGCATATGTTCCGATTACGATTGCTCCGATCAGGAAAGCTACAGACTTGAAAGTTATCAGTCCGACACTCAAAAGCGAGAGAGATCCTGTCGTAATGATTCCGGTCACTACCGCCAACACGATAAGTCCCATGACATCATCGATTACGGCTGCGCCCAAAATTATCTTGGCTTCAGGCATTTTCAATTTTCCAAGATCTTTGAAAACTCGGGCTGTGATACCCACGCTGGTCGCGGTCAAAGTCGCTCCGATGAAAAGATGCATGTTCAGGTCTCCCAGCGGAAAAAATAATTTACTGACAAAAAATCCGAGCAGGAACGGAACCACCACTCCGACAATGGCGACCATCAATGAGGGGACGCCTACTTTCATCATTTCTTTTATATTTGACTCCAATCCGACCATGAAGAGCAAAATGATGACTCCTAACCTGGAAAGGATATCCACATGGATGTCAGTGCCGATAGGGACAAACCAATTTATTCCGATCAAGTGCATATTTCCCACAATGACTCCGAAAACCAGTTCGCCCAAAACGGCCGGCTGCTTGAATTTCTCGAACAATTCGCCGCCTAATTTTGCCGCTAAGAGAACGACTACGATCCAGACCAGAACCGGCGCTACCGGATCGGCATGTCCGGACTCTGATCCATGATCTCCCCCGGAGGATTCTTGCACAGCCGCTCCGCCAGCCGAAACAGTTCCGTTTTCAACACCTAAAGCTCCGAGGAGCGAGAACATCAGCACTGCCGCCGCGACGACGATTGCCGATTTCTTCAAGAAATTTTTCATATTTTTCAACATTAATAAATAAAAAACACAACAAAAAAATAAAGTCCCGTAAAAACAAAACTTTATTTCAAGTGATTTATTTATGGTCCGCTCCTATTTCCGCCTGTTATGAAAATCATATCGTTAGTCGATCTTTAAGCCTCTTTTAGTGTGATGTTTTTTGGCGACTCGGATGCGAGCCATTTCTTTTTCGATAGCCGCCGCCACTCGCGCATATTCCGTCTCATCCATGGAAATTTTCTCTTTCATCAGAGCCTCAGCCCGCACCCTGGCCTCTTCCGCCCTTTGCAGGTCGATATCTTCCGCCCTTTCGGCCCTGTCCGCCAGAATTATCAAGCTGTTTCTGTCAAATTCCAAAAAACCTCCGGCTATTGCCAGACTGATATCTTGACCGTTTTTTTTGAGTGTGATTTCTCCGGATTTGAGCGAAGCGATGTAGCTCCTATGGTTCGGCAAAATCGTAACCTCCCCGTCCAAAACCGGCAGAGTCGCTTGATCGATCGCTTCTTCCAAAACAGTCTTTTCCGGAGTCAGTATCTTGAATTTTATTCGTGAACTCATAAAATTAATTTCAAATTTCAAAATCCAAATTGTTCCAAATCAAATCCAAAATCTAAAGTTTTAAAATTTTGTCATTTGAGCTTGATTTGAAATTTGAACTTTGAGCTTTGAACTTAACTGATTAATTTTTGCTTTAGCTCCTTAAGCTGTGTAGCAATACTTCCATCTAACACTTCGTCTCCAATCTTAATAATTATTCCGCCTTTGATATTCGAATCAACTTTATTCTTAAATATGACTTCCTTTGCCTGATATTTATCTTTAATAAACTTTTCAATACTGTTCATTGTTCCTTGATCATTGGTCCTTGAAGTAATCACTTCCGTCTCGACAACTCCGTTTTCGTTGTTCCAAATTTCAGAAAATCTTTGTATTATTTTTGGGAACATTTTTTTCTGCCTGTTTTTAATCAGAAATTTTATAAAATTTCCCGCCACACCGTCAATTTCCCGCTTGGATTTTCCAGCAGTCATCTCATAAAGCGATTTTGCGTATTGATTGGTTGTGATCTTCATACTCCTTAGCATGTCATCCTGAACTTGATTCAGCCTGCCTGCCGGCAGGCAGGGATCTAATTGGGAGCTTGGTGTTTCCACAAAGCTTTATTAGATTCCGGATCTCCGCCAGAGGCGGGTCCGGAATGACAAATTATTTTATACTTTTTTCAATCAATTCCTTATCCTTTCCACCATCTAATTTTTCAGAAATAATCTTTTCAGCAGCGACGATTACCAGTCCGGCAATCTCTCCTTTCAATTCCGCAAACATCTTGTTCTTTTCCTCTTCCATTTTCTTCTCCGTCTTTTTCAGCATTTCGTCAGATTCCCTCTTGGCTTCGACTATGATTTCCTCCTTGTTCTTCTTTGCCGTTTCCTCCGCCTTGGAAATTATTTTTTGCGCTTCTTTTTTGGCCTCAGCCAGAACTTCCTTCTCTTTTTCCCGGATTTCTTCGATTTTGA
The DNA here is from genome assembly GCA_003534085.1 of Candidatus Moraniibacteriota bacterium. Lineage (GTDB taxonomy): Bacteria > Patescibacteriota > Minisyncoccia > Moranbacterales > UBA2206 > UBA11098. The sequence continues at coordinate 6,560 of DQBY01000018.1, forward strand.
TCCTCGCGTCTTCCGCATCCTTGATGCCTTTTTCAATCTTGTCTGTCCGGTCGTTCAAGTTTTTTAGGATAGGCTTATAGGCGAACCTGTGCAAGACAAAAAGAACGATAGTGAAGTTCACCAGCTGCGCGACTAATAATTTGATATCAACATGGAATGTTTTTATAAGCTCGTCCATAATTTGTGTTCTAAAAATAGTTAGATAGTTCTACAAACATACAAATTTTTACAAAATTCCAAAATTAGCCCTTTTGTATTTTTGATTTTTTGCAATTATGCAGGGACAGTGACTTTATTTTGGCTCCATACTTATCAAAAGCACAGAACCAAATAAAATTGTTGTCCTTTTACTTGATCGAAAACGCGATCACCAAAGCATAAATCGCGATAGCTTCGGCAAAAGCCGCGGCCAAAAGCATCGGGACTAGGATCTTTCCCGTGCTTTCGGGATTTCTTCCGATCGATTCCATGGCCTTGGCTCCGATAAAGCCGATTGCCAATCCCGGTCCGAGAGAACCGAGTCCGATTGCGACCGCTTTCGCCATCATTGCTGATTCCATATAATGTTGTGCTTATATCATGCGCGCTTTCTCTCTCTTTGGGGAGCGCTCATTATGCAAGCATAAATTAAAAAATAATTAACAATAAAAAATGAGCCTAGTGCTCTTCGTTCGTCGTCGCGATCGTCATGAAAACCAAAGTAAGCATAGCAAAGATCAGCGCCTGAATCAAGCCCACGATTATTTCTAAAAACATGAATGGCAAAGGCAAAATGAAAGCGAAAAGAGCCATCATCGAAGCCAGCAAAACTTCTCCCGCAAAAATATTTCCGAACAGCCTGAAAGAAAGGGACGCGACCTTGGCAATTTCTCCGATTATTTCCACCAGCCCCACAAAAATTTTGATCGGATTCACCAGTACGATCGAAACGTCTTTCCGGATCTTGCCCGGAATGGATAGGAAAGCTTTCAGGTTTATAAATTTGTTGAAATGGTTCCAGGTTCCGACCGCAATCACTCCAAGCACATGCGAAGCCACGACCGCAAAAAGCGCCAGAGCTAAAGTCGTGTTCAAATCAGCCGTGCCGCCCCGGAATAGCGGAACAAAGACAGAATGGCCTCCTTCCGTTTCGACAAATCCGATCGTGCCGATTCCGGGCAGGATTCCGAGCCAGTTGTTGATCAAGATAAAAAGAAAAAGAGATAAGGTTATAGGAAGGAAATTTTCCGATTTTTTCCGATCCCCTGTTACGCTGTCTGCCAGCTTCAGCGCCTCCTCCAGGATAATTTCAAAAATATTCTGTATCCCCTTGGGGACTTTTGCGATCTTTTTTCCGACAGCCACAAAAAAAACGACCAGGATGATGACCGCCATCCAGCTGTTCAAAAGAGAATTTGTTATATTGAAATTTCCGACATGAAAAATCGGCTCGGCGAAAAGCGTCGCTTCATGTTGCACTTCCTGGTTGGAATTATTCGTCGCCATATTCATTTTTTATCTTGAGCGTCTTCTTTTTCATCCTTTTCGATCCTTTTCAATTCTTTGATCGCGTCCATCACGATCCCAAAAATCGAAATGGCAAAAGCGATTCCGATGCTTAGCAAAAACAGCCACGGTTCCGTGCCATATTTTTCATCAAGCCATCGGCCGACAACAAGCGCAAGTATGATCGGCCCGATTATCCAGCCGGAAAGCCTGTAGAACATCAGGATCGCGGGCCGCCACCAAGGCAGTTCGGATTTATTTTTTTCCTTTTTCATTTAAAAAACAGAAAAATACCACATTGGATATTTTCTCTCAATTCCGAAAAAAAGTCAACACAACGATTTTTTTTGGATCTATTATTCAGGTCTTCCCAATTTACGCATATGCGATAAAATGGCAGACTTATTTTTTTATAAGTTTGAAGATCTTTTTGGCGCTCGCTCTTGGAAAATAAAAAATCCCAGGCTGCCACGATGGGCTGCCTGGGAGTAGCGGTTAACTGCCATCTCTTAATTTCTTAAGAGCCTGGAGGCGAAGAGGACTTTTCAGCTTTCTTAGAGCTTTCTCCTCGATCTGCCTTATCCTTTCGCGAGTAAGATTCAGGAATTTTCCCGTTTCTTCAAGCGTGTGATCCTTCTCTTCTCCTATGCCAAAACGCATCCTGATAACCTTTTCCTCTTTTGGAGTAAGAGTGTTCAGGACAGAAATGATATGATCGGTTTCTTGACTTCTTCCACAAATCTCCTCGGGGGAAGGACAATTTTCATCCTCGATATGGTCGCCGAGAGACAGGTCTCCATCTTCGCCTCTTGGAGTCTCAAAGGAAAGCGACATCGTATCCCTGACAGCTCGGATGGTATCAATGACCTTTTCCGTGCTGACACCTAGCTCCGCGGCAATTTCTTCAAAACTTGGCTCTCTGCCCAATTTTGCCAGCAGATTGACGGATGTGCTCAAAATTTTGCTTCTAAAATCCATCACATGGACCGGAACCCTAATGGTCGAAGTTTTGTCAATTATGCCCCGAATGACAGCCTGCCTTATCCACCAAATTGCATAAGTACTGAACTTGAAACCTTTTTTGTGGTCGAATTTTTCAATAGCCCTCATCAGTCCTATATTGCCCTCTTGGATAAGATCCGGCAAAGGCAGTCCCCGGCCTGCATATTTTTTAGCGATACTGATGACAAGACGCAGATTTTTGTCGATCATTTCGTCTCTTGCTCGGATGTATAGCTCTTCAAGATTTTTTAATTTTTCCCAAACAGGTAAAAAATCTTTAGGCCTTATTCCGCTAGCCTCATGCAGTTCTTTTGATTTTGCAAGCTGCTCATTTTTCTTTCCCGCTTTTGAACAAAATTCGAGCAAATCCTCCAAGGCTCTGAGAGATTCTTGCATGGCCAATCTGTGAAGTTTTTCCTGTTCGCGATTTCGAGCTTCGATCTGTGAATCAGACTCCGATCCTTCTTCTTCCTGATGCGTCTCTTTCCCCTCCTGAAAAGAATTCATTATCGCTCCGTAAATCGGAAATGATAAAACTATATCCTCGATCATCTGCCTGGATTCTGTCAAAGTCTTTCCTAATTCATTTTCTTCAGCCCTGGTAAGGATATTTATCCGGCCCATTGAACGGAAATAGATCTGCATCAGATCATCTCCTCTATCCCTCTCTTCATCATTCTTCTCATCATATTCATCATCATCAAATTCATCTTCTGATTCCGGCAAATCTATTCCCATTTCAATAAGATTATCCAAAATCTCTTCCGCTTCTTCTATGGGAAGCGCTTCCATCGGGAATATCCGATCAATTTCATCAACACTTAAAGATCCGCGCCTCTTTCCAACTTCAAATAAATTTTCAATTGCATCAACTTCCTTCAATCCCTTTCCTCCTTCTAAAAATCCTTCTTTGGTTATAAAAAGAACTGCTCGGCTATTTTAGAAAATCAAAAAAAGCCGCACATCATAATAGCATTTTTTACGGCTTGAGTAAAGAGATTATAAATCAAATAATTCCTGAGAATTATGTAAAGTCATTTTTTGAAGTTCCTCAAGAGAAGTTTCCTTTATTTGAGCGATTTTTTTGGCTACCAATCTGACATGCAGGGGTTCGTTCCGCTCTCCTTTGTGTGGGACGGGCGTAAGATACGGGCAATCAGTTTCCAGAACAATATCCTTCAATTCCATTTCTCGAATTAATTTATCATAGGATTCCGAATAAGTTATTACGCCATTCATCCCAATTTTATATCCCAATTCGATAAATTTTTTTGCAATTTTGCGGCTCCCCATAAAACTGTGGATAACTCCGGCTTTTTTGACCGGATTATTTTGTAAAATTTCCAGAAGATCATCATAAGCTTTTGTTTCAGCATAATTGCCCCAACAATGGATTATCAATGGTTTTTTAACTTCATTGGCAATATTGATAAATTCCAAAAAAATATTTTTTTGAAGACTGATAAGATTTTGAATGTCATCGCCCTCTTCAAAATGCTTGTAGTCCAGACCGACTTCCCCGATTGCCACAACTTTTTCATCTTTTGCCAACTCTAAATATTTCTTGTAATCAAATTCCTCTCCGATTGTCTTTATTTCTTCCTGAGGTAATTCATAATCATCCTGATATTCAAATGATCTTTTCTGAAGCTGAACCGGATACAATCCCACCGCCGCCCAAACGCCGGTTTCATATCTGTTCGCCATCTCGACCGCCCGTTTGCTGGTCGAATATTGCGAACCGACGTTGATCATAAAAACATCCTCGGACAGAGAACGTTTTATTACTTCATCCGCGTCATCTTTGTATGCGTTGAAATTTACGTGTGCGTGGGTGTCGATATGCATAAAATTTTAATTATTTCTCCTATATTCAGTTCTTTTCCTATATAGCTCCTCATTGAATCCCCCTTCTTTCATATGCTTATCTTTCAGTGAAGCAATTAGTTTATCGAGCATATAATTAGCTTGATTGATAAGCGTTATCATCAAATTCACTGCTTGCTCCCGGCTATCAGGGAGATAGGGGAAATTAGGTTGATCGGGGAGCGTTGGATTATTTTTAATAATCGCCCAAATTTCCCCTATCTCCCTGATATCCCGCAAAATCTCTTCTTTTGAAAGAATTCTCAATTTATTTTGTCTAGCAAAGGCCAAATAATCTTTAAGTAATTCTTCCAACGAACCTCGCGCCACTCCGCAAAGCTTAATATATCCCGCCAAACTTTCCTGCTGATTTCCCTCTAGAATGTTTTGCATTCCCGAGCGAGCCGCTTGAACCATCTGGTCGACAGTTCTTGAAAATTTACTGATGTTTTTATCTGTAAATTCAACAGTCAGATCATAAATAGGAACCGTTAATTTGTAAGCTAGCAAATATTCATAGCCAGCTTTTTTATTTTGGTTTTTCATTTTTTATTTTATCCTTTGAAAAAGAGGCTCAACCTGCTTGGTTTCCAAAGCTTTTTTAATCTTTTCGGCAGTTTCTGGCATGAAAGGGATCAGGAGTTGAGATATGAGATAGAGATCTGAGAAAAGTTTTTTCATAACTTCTTCAAATTTAATCTGATCTGATTTCGAAAGCTCCCAGGGCTTATTCTCGTCAATATACTGATTGGATTTTTTTACAATCTGCCAGATTGATTTCAAAATCGTATCAAGTTCCAATTTATCTATATTTTTTTCATAGCCACGGACATCTATTTCTATCTTTTTTAAATCTAAGTTTTGACTCAATTTTATTACTCTCGAAACCAAATTACCCAATCCATTCGCCAAATCAGCATTGTATTTTTCAATCATTCTTTCCATCGTTATATCAATGTCCTCCCCAAACGGCCCGGCGGAAAGCAAAAGATAGCGCGTACCGTCCACGCCAAATTTTTCGAGCATTTCTTCAATGTCAATCACGTTGCCCAATGTCTTGCTCATCTTTTTTCCTCCAGACAAAATATGTCCGTGCGTGAAAATCCGGCGCGGAAGTTTAATTCCAAGATGCAGCAAAATTACCGGCCAAATGGTCGCATGTACCCGCAATATGTCTTTTCCGATAAGCTGGACATCAACCGGCCATTCTTTTGGAAGATTGTTCGCATCCCCATCCCATCCGAGACCGGTCAAATAATTCAAGAACGCATCCACCCAGACGTAAGTCGTGTGCTCCGGATCAAACGGCAATGGAATCCCCCACTTCACATTCTTTCTGGAAATGGAAACATCTTTCAACTCCTGGCTTTCCAAGAAAGAAAGGATTTCATTCTTGTATCTTTCCGGCGCAATTTCAAATTCGTCGCTCTTTATTTTTTCAATGAGAGTTTTTTGCACTTCGGTCATTTTCATCAAGTAACATTCTTCGCTCATCGTTTCCGGCACTTTGTCATGATCCGGACATTTGCCGTCCACCAGTTCATTTTCGCTTTTGAACTGCTCACAGCCGACGCAATATAAACCTTCATATTCGCCTTTATATATCGCGCCTTTATCAAACAGAGTTTGCAAAACTTTTTGCACGGCTACTTTGTGTTTTGACTCAGTAGTACGGATGAAGCCGCTGTATTCTATGTCCAACTTTTTCCAAAGATCTTGAAAAATTTCCGCGATTCCATCCGCAAATTCCTGCGGATCTTTTCCTTGCGCTTCAGCCG
>DQBY01000088.1 GCA_003534085.1 Candidatus Moraniibacteriota bacterium
GGAGATTTCACTACGGACCGCAGCCTCTCCAGCGAAAAATATTTATCAACCTCTCGCCCATTTATGACGATTCCCTGTTCAGATTTTGACGCAAGATAAACCCTGACTTGAGCTATTGAAGTCTTTCTTTTTCCGACAGCATAAAAATACACTCCTTCAGGAATCCTTGCTTCAGACTTGCTTTCTGCGCCTTTCTTTTTTAATATCTTTTTTGCCATACTTTTAGTGTGTTATGTCTATTTTATGCTTATGCTCCGCGTCCTTGAAAATATAAAGCCTTGTCATCATCCTGTCTCTCAGCTTATTCTTGCAAAGCATCCCGGTCACCGCGGCAGCAATCACCTTCCTGGAATCTTTCTTTATCTGATCTTTCAAAGTGATCGATGTGATTCCTCCAGGGAAGCCGCTGAAATGGTTATAAACCTTGCCTTCCATCTTGTTGCCGGTTACGACGATCCTATCTGAATTGATAATCACAGCTAAATCACCAGCATCGATATGCGGAGTAAAATCCACCTTGTTCTTTCCTCTCAAAACTGTCGCGATCTGAGTCGCAAGCCTTCCAAGAGTTTTTCCCTCCGCATCAAACAGATGATAACTTCTTTGTATGCTTTGCTTGGATTTTTTAGATTTTTCCATATTTTTACAATTCTCAATTTACAAACTTACGAATCAGACGAAATTACGAATCAATCAGTAATTTTCGTATTTTCGCATAATTCGTACATTCGTAATTACACAAATTCGATTATGGCCATGCGTGCGCTGTCGCTCTGTCTTGGACTCAGCTTTATGATCCTGGTGTAGCCGCTGCTTCTTTCAGAAAATTTTTCCAGAAATTCTCCGGTAATCTTCCTTACAGCCTTTAGCGGAATTTGATTGTTCAAGGCGCGTATCACAGCTACTTTTCTATCTTTAGCATTCACTCCTTTGGCTTTGTTGATGATCTTATCGATCATGCCTTTGATTTCCTTGGCTTTTGCTTCCGTTGTTTCGATCTTTTCTTCCATGATCAAACTGCCCAGAAGAGTTTTAAGCAACGCCTCTCTCTGATTTTTTACTCTTCCCAATTTTCGTCCTTTCTTTAGATGTTTCATGATGATACAAATCTCTAATCAATCACTAATTTTTACTCAAATTATCTCCAATTATATTTATTCGCGATATTAGTGACCAGATAAGAGATCTATTCGTGATTTATATCCTTATTTTTCAGCTTTCAAATTCAAACCGAAATCTCCGACAGCTTTTTTGATCTCCTTGACTCCCTTGGCGCCCATTCCTTCCAATTCTGAAAGTTGAGCCTCTGTCATTTTTACGATTTCTCCAACTGTCTTTATTCCGCCTTTTTCCAATACATTCAGGGTTCTTGTGGAAAGGCTTTTTAATTCTGTCACTTCGATTTTCTTCGGATCTTCTTTGGCTACCGGCACAGCTTCTTCTTTTTCAGGAGCCTCTTCCTTCGCTTCTTCCGGTTTTTCTTCAGATCCGATCCTTTCAAGGTCGGACAAAGCTGAAAATTGTTCGACCAGAATTGAAACGGATTTCGCAAATGTTTCCTGAGGAGTGACGCTTCCATCCGTAGAAATTTCAAAAGTAATCTTTTCAAAGTCCGTCCGTTTCCCTACGCGCATATTATCTACGGCATAATTCACCCTTCTGATAGGGGTATAGATAGCATCCACTGCGATTACGCCTATTTCCCTTTCGGTCTTTTCCTGCTGTTCGACCGGGACATATCCGATTCCGGTTCCGATTTCAAATTCCAATTCCAGCTCCCCCTTAGGACTCGTAATGGTCGCGATATGGGCGTCTTTATTGATGACCTCGATATCTGAAGGACATTCGATCATTCCGGCACTTACGGATTTCTCTCCTTTTACTTTCAATACCGCTTTCACCGGTTCATCCTTGAAAGATTTGAACCTTACTTGTTTCAGATTAAGGATAATTTGGATAACATCCTCGAGAATATTGGGAATAGTCGAAAATTCATGAGTCGCTCCTTTGATTTTGACCGCCGTAATCGCTGAGCCCGAAAGAGAAGAAAGCATCACGCGACGCAATGCGTTACCCAATGTCGTTCCATATCCGGGGTAACATCCCTCTATTTCGAACTTGCCGGTCCTTCCGTCATCGCTGATAAATTTAGGCTTGTGAGGAAGTGTTATTGATTGCATTTTTTTTATTGTCCCGAGTGATCGGGAATCTTAATTGATTAAGATAAAGATAATTAACGTGAATAATATTCAACCACGACCTGGGCGTCAACATTGACCCCGATATCATCCTTGCTCGGGTTGTTTGTTATTTTTGCTTCCAGTTTTTCCGCGTCAAAGCTGATCCAGGCCGGAAAATCTTTCTTATTTTTTATAATCTGGTCCAAATTTTTGAAATAATTCTTGTTTTTTCTGAATGAGTTTATGGAAACGACATCCCCGATCCTCACTTCCGCGGAAGGAATATCCATCTTTTTTCCGTTCAGGCTGATCAATCCATGGCTGACCAATTGGCGCGACTGGTTTCGAGAAGAGGCCAATCCGATGCGATAAACCACATTATCCAATCTTTTTTCCAATCTTTGCAAAAGAAGGTCTCCGACCAATCCTTTCTTGGTCGCGACATCTTCGTAATGCTTCCTGAATTGTTTTTCCAAGACTCCGTAAATTCTCTTGATCTTTTGTTTGGCAGAAAGCTGCGTTCCGTATTCGCTTTTATTCCTGGACATTTTCTTCCCGTGCGCTCCGGGCGCGTACGCGCGTCGAACCACTCCGCATTTTGGAGTATTGCATCGGTCGCCTTTAAGGAAAAGCTTTTCACCGGCTCTTCTGCATTTCCTGCATTTTGCGTCTATACTTCTTGCCATATACTAATTTTAATCCTAATTAAATCCGAATTACACACTAATTATTCGGATTCGGAGTTAATTCGGACATAATTCGAATCCTGATTCGGATCTTATACTCTCCTTGGTTTTTTCGGCCTGCATCCATTA
>DQBY01000122.1:0-3214 GCA_003534085.1 Candidatus Moraniibacteriota bacterium
GTGCGAGCCCTGCTAGAAACTATTTTACTCGTAATCTATAATTTTTTATTTCTTCCACTGTTCTTGCGATGCCGTCTCTAAGATCTGGAAAAATCTTTTTATAAAGTTCTGCATGTAAATGCAGGAAATCCGAAATCGTTTCCAATGAAAGAGCATTGCAAATCCGCATTAACGATTTAACGTGATTTTTCCGATCCTTATGTTTTCCCAAACCTGCCCAATCGACATCCGTGAAGATTCGGTGCAAAATTCTCAGTGCTTCGCGAATTCTGTTGATTTCGCCAGATGAAACTCCATTTTCCTTTAGAAGATTTTTCAGCGGAGCAAGCTGCGAAATATCAGAAATGCTCTTTTTTTCTTCCAAACACATGCTGACTCGCTCAATTCCTATTGCATTAATAACAATAGATTTCTCCCATTCCTTAATTGAAACCACATACCGCTCTTCATTTATTTCCTCTATGATTGGTTCGACATTAAGCCTTTCAATGGTTCCAATGTCAACATAAGCTCCATCTGACATGCGATAAAGAAATTCATTTCTGTAACCCCACGGAGCAACACAGTTAAACCAGTTTGTTGTCAAATAATTATCGCGCGTGCTTATTCCTCTTAACTGTTCCTCTTTTAATCCGCATTCAATGAGAACACTCTTGAAATCATCCTCGGGGATATAATCATCCACTAAAATTCTTCTCTTCTGAGCTTCTTTTTTCCGGCTCATTTCAACGTTTGCGGCCGTATTACCGGAGAAATAAGTCACTTCCAATCTGGATAAATCAAGACTAAGAGAAAAGAATGCCTCCAGCATGCTTTTCACGCTTTCTGCATATTTCTCCCTAGCTTCATCCTTTGCAACAACCCTGCCTCCGCTCACAGTTGCCAGCGAAAATATACCCAAATGTTGCAAGCCTTCACTTTTTTCCAAATAATGCGCCTCGAAGTCCCTTATTCTGATAGCTGGTTGAATTTTTTGAAAATCATCGCCAATTTCAACCTTGACCAAATCTCCATATTTTTTGTACCATTGGATCTCGTCCAGGCAATAACAAAATTGTCCTGAAAATAACGGAGATACAACCGAAGTATTTTTTAGTAGAAAAATTTTGCTTCTTTCATGAAATTTCCTTATCACACTCATAATTCTATCTAAAGTTGCCATTTTTTATTCCTCCCTTTTTTAAAAGATCTTTAAGCCAAATTTGACTTAACAAGAGATTATACCTTAAAAGTAGCGATGTGTCACTGATTAAAACTGTATTGGCTAATGCTTCATAAGTATTTGCTTTATTTTGGCCAATATGCTACAATATTAATGTTGACATTTTTGACGACACCTATGCAAAATGAGTTGCAAAAAGAGCTTTTGGAAGCAGGACTAAATGAAAATGAGGCTGGAATATATTTGGCCGCTTTGGAGTTGGGCGAGACAACTGTGAGCAGATTGGCCAGAAAGTCCGGTATTAAGCGCACCACGGCCTATCTGGTCATCGAATCCTTGAAAGAAAAGGGGCTGATCAGCTCACTTAAGAAAGAATCGGCTTCGGTTTTCTTCGCGGAAGACCCGCGAAAGTTACACGAAATCATGGAGGAGAGGAAACAAAAGATTGATAAAATAATGCCACAACTCCTAGCTTTTACGAACCTTATTGATCGAAAACCAGAAATAAAATTTTATGAAGGGAAAGAGGGAGTGAATGAAGTATTAAAAGATATGCTGAAATATCCGAACAGTGAAGTGGTCGGCTGGATATCGGAAGATTATGTTGTTTATTTTACTGAAGATTTTTTTATCAATTATTTTATTCCGACCAGGGTTAAGAAAAAAATTAGTGTTAGATCCATTTCGCCAGATACACATCTTATGAGAAATATTGTTGAAAAAACAGCGCCGTCATCTATACGGAAAGTTAAATTTATAAAATCAGAAAAGTTTAATGTTTCGATTGAAATGAATATTTATGGAAAAAATAAAATTAGTCTACTTTCTTGTGAAGAAGAAATTGGATTAATTATTAGAAGTCAAAAAATTCATGACAGTTTAAAGAGTATCTTTGAAGTATCTTGGGATAGTCTACCGGATTGACTTTTGCGGAAATCTTTATAGAATAGATTGAAAAGTATTTTCCTAAAGCTCGGCTAATAAAGACATTCGGTGTCCAACGTGAAAAGAAACTTAAGACACCAAACGTCCAGCCGGCATTAACTATGAAAAACCTGATTAAAACAATTCAAAATACCGCGTTTCAGAATAGTCTTTGGACCAGAGGCTCCAAGATCGTTTTGGGCGTGAGCGGGGGGCCGGACAGTGTTTGTCTTTTGGATACTATGAGCAAAATTGCTCCGAAAGCGGATTTGGAATTGATCATTGCACATGTGAATTATGGGTTGAGAGGGAAGGATAGCGATAGGGATGAGGAGTTTGTAAGGAAGTTGGGGGAAGAAAAAGGAATCAAAGTTGAAGTCCTGAGGGATCCGATCCCTCTAAAGGGATCGCATCCCTTCGGGAGCACGCTCGCAAGCCGAAGAGGTACGACCGCTCTCGACCAAAACGGCCATAAGCGGTCGGACCTCCATCCCTCTGAGAATGAACTTCGGGAAATTCGTTACGATTTTTTTGAAAAAATCAGAAAAGAAAACGAATTTGATTCAATCGCAGTCGCGCACAACATGGACGATCAGGCGGAAACTTTTTTGATGAGAATCATCCGCGGTTCCGGTTTGCAAGGACTTTCTGGGATGAAATATAAAACGGGGGAAATCATCCGCCCATTGCTCAACATTTCAAGAAAAGAAATCCTGGAGCACTTGAAAAGTCAAAATCAGGATTATAGAACAGATAGGACGAATACGACGGATATTTTTTTTAGAAACAAAGTACGGAACAAACTGATTCCGTTTATCGAAAAGAACTTCAATCCCAAGATCAAAGAAACTGTCTTTGACGCGACCACATCGATCGCTGAGGATTATTCATTTTTGGAAGAATACGTCGGAGAACTGGCAAGAAATCAGAAGGAAATCAGTGTCAAAAAATTGTTGGCGCTCCATCCGGCTATCCAAAGAAGGCTTCTCCTTCATTATATAAAGGAGAAAAAAGCCGATCTGAAGGATATTGAAGCGTCTCATATTGATGAAATCCTGAAAGCCCTCAAAAGCACGAAGGGCAAGAACCAGGTTGTAGTATTTAAAGGCTTGAAATTGCTCCGAATCG
>DQBY01000122.1:3223-4043 GCA_003534085.1 Candidatus Moraniibacteriota bacterium
ATCGCAAATCGCGTATCGTGAAAAGCAAGACGATAATCAATTTAAATAAACAATTCGTAATTCGTACATTCGTACAAATTCGTAATTCGTAGAGATTTCATGAACAAACTCATAAAGAATTTTGCCACCGCACTCGTTATTTTTTTGCTTATCTCAGGCATTTTTATCCTGTATTCCGGCCCCGCCAAAAAACCGGCTGAGATTTCTTTGAGCACGCTGGTAACTCAGATCAATAATGAAGAGGTCGAGGAAATCAAGGTGAAAGGCGAAGATCTGGAAATCATTTTGAATGATGGCACAATCCAAAAAGCGACTAAGGAAAGAGAAAGCGGAATCACCGAATCGCTCAGGAATTATGGCGTGGACAACGAAAAGCTAAGCAAGATCAACATTGAAATCAAAGGGGAGTCGGGAACAGCAGTCTTTTTGGGTTCCGTCTTGCCGTTTTTGCTTCCATTCCTTCTCATAGGAGCTTTCATCTGGTTCATGTTGAGACAAGCCCAGCGAGGAAATTCTCAAGCGCTTTCTTTCGGAACTTCCCGCGCCCGCATGACTGACCCTAAAGATAAAAAGAATCGAGTAACCTTCAAAGACGTTGCCGGAGCCACTGAAGCCAAACAAGAATTGGAAGAAATTGTGGAATTTTTGAAACACCCGGCGAAATTTCTGAAGCTGGGCGCCAAGATTCCAAAAGGAGTCCTTTTGCTCGGACCTCCCGGAACAGGGAAGACCTTGATCGCCAAGGCTGTGGCCGGAGAAGCTAATGTGCCTTTCTTCAATATATCCGGTTCAGAATTTGTCGAGATGTTTGTCGGTGTCG
>DQBY01000122.1:4193-5204 GCA_003534085.1 Candidatus Moraniibacteriota bacterium
ATGTAATCGTCATAGCAGCCACTAATCGCCCCGACGTTCTAGATCCGGCTTTGCTTCGCCCGGGACGTTTTGACAGAAGAGTCGTTATGGATCTTCCCGACATTGAAGAACGTCTTGAAATTTTAAAAATACACTCAAAAAACAAACCTCTCGAAGAAAATGTGAATATGCGGACTATTGCCGAAAGGACTCCAGGCTTTTCCGGCGCCGATCTTTCCAATCTAGTGAATGAAGCGGCTATCTTGGCGGCTCGAAGAGGAAAGAAACAGATTGAGACGACTGAGTTGGCCGAATCGATCGAGAAAGTGATTCTTGGCCCTGAAAGAAAGAGCCGTCGCATAGACGAAAAAGAGAAGGAAATTATTGCTTATCACGAAGCCGGCCATGCTTTGATCGGGGCAATCCTTCCCAATGCTGATCCGGTCCAAAAAGTTTCCGTCATTTCCCGCGGTCAAGCTGGCGGCTATACCCTTTCTGCTCCCGAAAAGGACAGGCGATTGCTCTCCAAGTCATACTTCATCGACGAACTTGCGGTTTTCATCGGCGGATATGTCAGTGAAAAACTCAGATTTAATGACGTGACGACAGGCGCTTCCAATGATCTGGAAAGAGCGACTGCCATGGCGAGAAACATGGTGACTCGTTACGGAATGAGCGACCTTGGGCCTCGCACCTTCGGACACAAAGAAGAACTGGTATTCCTTGGCAAAGAAATTTCCGAAGAAAAAAATTATTCTGAAAAGACAGCAGAGGAAATCGACAAGCAAGTTTCGCAATTCATGCACACCGCGTATGAAACAGCGGAGAAGCTTCTGGATGAAAAGAAAGACGTTCTCAAAAAGATTGTCGACGCGCTTATGGAAAGAGAAACGATCGAACAGGAAGAATTCAACAAGATTGTGGGAATCGCTCCAAAAGTGAAACCGCAGGCAGTTCCCGTCACGCCTCCACATGTTCCGACTGAAGGAGAGACAAAGATTGCGTAGGAATTTTTAATTTTATAAATAAATC
>DQBY01000027.1 GCA_003534085.1 Candidatus Moraniibacteriota bacterium
CGAAAGCGAGATTCGCTACGCTGAATACAAACTCCGCTGAAGAGCAAATTAAATATCAATAAAGCAAACAGATAAAATGCATTATGTCTATAGCTTAAAATGCAAAGAAGGTTATTATATTGGCTGTACTGATGATCTAAAAGACAGAATTAATCGGCATGCAAAAGGCAACGTGCCCGCAACTGCAAACAGATTACCCATCAAATTGGAATTTTATCTTGCAATTGAAAATAAGTACAAAGCATTTGAATTTGAAAAATATTTAAAGTCCGGCTCTGGAAGAGCATTCACAAAAAAACATTTCTAAAAAAACGCGCTTATAGCTCAGTGTACCCGCGCATTAAAATTTGCTCTCGTAGCTCAGTGGATAGAGCGTCTGGTTGCGGTCCAGAAGGTCGCAGGTTCGATTCCTGCCGAGAGCACAGAAAATCGCAAATTTAATACGGGGCAAGTGCCGCGTCTGGTTGCCCGCCTCGCGTCGACAAGCGGTCTCCGCGAGTCGAGGCGGGCGGTCCAGAAGGTCGCAGGTTCGATTCCTGCTAAGGACACAAAGAAAAAATTGGTGCGGGGTGAAATTCCTGCTAAGCGCACAAAGAGGAAGAGGCTGTTTTTTTAAACAGCCTCTTTTTTGATTTTGATTTTATCAAATTTCGCAAGGATCTCATGGAAATAGTCCCGGCCTCCGCAATACGGATGACTGTTTAGCCACTCATAGTATGCAGCAACCTCTTTTCCCAAAAGACACTCGTACTCCCATGTCCCTTCGTCGTAAGCACCCAATTTTTCTTGGGAAAGCCTGATCCGATCATTCAGATCTTCATGCTTTTTCATTTCCATCTTCCATTTTTTGTGCGACCTCCTCACATACCAAACAGCAGCCGCAATACAAGCAAGATACCAAAGGAACCACTTTATCATTATCCCACCTCCTTTTAATATTTTTTCACAAAATCAGAAAATAATTCCATCATTATTTTCGTATTCTCTCCAACTTTCCCGTTGCCGACTTTTTCCCCATCAATCTTTACGATCGGGACAATATCCTTGTTGGTAGCCGTGATAAAAACTTCGTCGGCGGAAAACAACTCCTCCTCCAAGATAGCTCTTTCCTCAATCTTAATTTTATTTTTCTTTGCCAGCTTCACGACCAAGTTCCTTGTCGTGCCAAGAAGAATGCCGTTTTTTGTTGTTATGAGTTTTCCTTTTTTAAAAATAAAAAAGTTGCTGCTTGAAGCCTCTGATACTTTTCCATTTTTGACGTAAATAATTTCCAAGCAATTGCTTCTCTTCTTTTTTTTATGGCTCCTTATGGCTTCGACATAATTCGTTATTTTTGCAACAGGGATCTGCCTTTCAAATTCAAGAGTCATGATCGCCGCGCCCGAAGTAAAAATTTTTTCCGGCAATCCGTGAAATTCTTCGATCAAAATATAACAAGTCAGCTTTTTGTTCGGCAAAAATCGAGGCGCGTCCAAGGCCTCTCCTCCGGTCAAGACCGTCCTGATGGAAGATTCCTTAAATTTATTTTTTTTCAATAGCACTTTCAAAATTTTTTCATATTCCGCAAAACTGAATGGCAGTTTCAGATTCAGCTCCTTGGCGGAATTTTTCAAACGCACAAAATGCTCCTTCAGAAGAAAAGGCTTGCCGTTGACTGTCCGCATCACGTCAAAAACTCCGTACCCGCGAAGAAGGCCGATGTCATATGGACTGATCTTAATCTTGTCCACGGTCGTAATCCGGCCCTGGAAATAGCAATGGTTTTTATCCATAAAATGAGTATACTAAATTACCAGCCAGAGCTCAACTCTTGACAAAGAATTTTCCTCTGTTATAATTCCTTAGCTACTTTGATGGGAATCGTGGCAAAAGTAAAAGAGTTAAGATGTTGCCTCCCTCCCCCTCGATTGATTTTAACCTTTTATCGCCACGATTCCCGCCCCCCTTTTGCAAATACTTGCAGAAGGGATTTTTTTATTCTATTTGACATTTTAAGCTTTTTCTAATATACATAATACATAGATATTCGGGGGAATAATCTAAAAAAAGAAAGAAGGAGGAATTTTATCAAAGTAGCGAAGTACTTTAATTTTGTTGAGGAGAGAAAATCAATCGGGAGGATAGTAAATGTCAAAGAAATCACAGAAAGAGATAACGCCAGCAAAATCAAAGGAGCCATCACAATCCGGAATTAAACGATTTGCTCATCCAGTCAGAGTTGACGTAATGATTGGCTCAAGAATGGCTCTCGGGATTGACCCGGAGTCCAAGGATGTCCTCCTTAAAAAAGGAGGCAGCAGCAGTGATACCTACACGGTAGCCATGTCAGACATTATGGCTGACAGCAAAGAAAGACTGCTCACCGCCGCTCAACAGCTCATATAGCACTTTTTATTTTCATACGGTAAGGCGGACATTTGTCCGCCTTACTAAAGATTTAAAAGCTCTCAAATCCTTGAGGCTTTTTTTATTCCCAAAATGTATCATATATCATTGCGAGCGAAGTGATTCCGCCTTAGCGGAAGAACGAAGCGCGGCAATCTCGTTACAATAGCTCACAAGACAATATATTACTTTGTTGGCACCTATGAGATTGCCGCGGTCGTTCCGCGGCGGAACTCCCTCGCAATGACATTTCTATTTCCTCTTTACACTTTCTTCTTTCTTCTTTCTTCTTTCTTAATCCTGATTTATACTCTAATCATGCTCAATCCAAACACCCATCTAAAATCCATTCCTAAAATACTTCCCAAGTATCTGAAGCCCTTGGAAAAACTCGGACTCAGAACAGTCCGGGATCTTTTGTTTTATTTCCCTTTCCGCTATGACGATTTTTCAAAAATAACCAGCTTGTCCGAAGAATTCATCGGACAGACGATAACTGTCGAAGGAACAGTTTCCAAAACGAAGCTGGCCAGAATTTTTCGGCGCAAAATGACAATCGCTGAAATAATCATCCAGGACGAAAATAATGTTCCGCTGAAAGCTGTCTGGTTCAATCAGCATTTCATCCTTGAGGCAGCCAAGGAAGGAACGGTCGTCCGCCTTTCCGGAAAATTAGAAAAGGAAGGCAAGAAATTTCTGATGAAAGGTCCTGCCTGGGAAAGAGCGTCGCGCGAAGCCACCAACACTGGAATATTAGTTCCCGTTTACTCCGAAACAAAAGGCATCACTTCCAAGTGGATCCGTTGGCAGCTCAAAATGATTTTGGAACGAATCGGACACTCAGTGTCTTTAGGTCGTTCCGGTCGGGAGACACTGAGTGTCTTAGCTGATCCTATTCCATCCGATATTCTTCAGCGCTTGAATCTTTATGATATCCACACCGCCCTTCTCCAGATCCATTTCCCCGATTCTCAGGAAAAACTTCTGCGCGCCCAAAAAAGATTCGCTTTTGAGGAGATGTTTCTGGTGCAGCTCAAAACTTTGCAAGTAAAAAAAGATTGGGAAGGAAACGATTCCATCAAGATAGATTTCGACGAGAATCTGATCAAAAATTTTGTAAACGACTTGCCTTTCAAATTGACCGACGCGCAAAGAAAAGCATCTTTCGAAATTTTGAAAGATCTGGAAAAACCGAAACCGATGAACCGCCTTTTGAACGGAGATGTCGGCAGCGGCAAAACTGTCGTTGCTGCCATTGCCGCGCTTCAAGCTATGAAAGCGGATTATCAGGTAGCAATCATGGCCCCGACGGAAGTCTTGGCTAAGCAGCATTTTGAAAGCTTTTGCGAGTTGTTTTTTGGATATGATTTTAATATTTCACTGCTGACGAATAGTTATAAGCTTATCCAACGAAAAGGCTCTAAGAGCCCAATTGGGCTCTTAGAGCCTAAGCGGCAAGAATTGCTTAAAAATATATATTCCGGACAAATAAATCTAACAATCGGAACCCACGCTCTGATCCAAAAAGACGTAAAATTTAAAAATCTGGCTCTGGTCATAATCGATGAGCAACATCGGTTCGGCGTGGCGCAAAGAGCGGCCCTGCAACAAGCTGCTGAAGAAATAGAAATAATGGAAAAAAGTCAGCGTGAATCCGCGTCTAGTCCGCGCCAATCCGCGAAGCAAGTGCCTCACTTGCTTACTATGAGTGAATCCGCGTCTAGTCCGCGCCAATCCGCGAAGCAAGTGCCTCACTTGCTTACTATGACCGCCACTCCGATTCCCCGCACTCTGGCAATCGCACTTTTCGGAAGTTTGGAATTATCTATCCTGGATGAAATGCCGAAAAACAGAAAACCGATCATAACCAAAATAGTTCCTCCGTCCGGCCGAAAAGAAGTCTATAATTTCATAGCAAAAGAAGTTAAAAATGGCCGTCAGATTTTTGTCATCCTTCCTTTGATCGAAGAATCAAAAGCGCTCACCGAGGTCAAAGCGGCAACGACCGAACACAAGAAACTTTCGGAAATTTTCCCGGATTTTAAAATCGGACTTTTGCATGGAAGATTAAAGTCCGCTGAGAAGGAACAGGTCATGCAAGAATTTAAAGAGAAAAAAATACATATGCTGGTTTCCACCTCCGTAGTAGAAGTCGGAATCGATATTCCTAACGCCAGCGTGATGATCATTGAAGATGCAAACCGATTCGGACTTTCCCAACTGCATCAATTCCGCGGCCGCGTCGGCCGAGGCGAACATCAATCATATTGTTTCTTGTTTTCAAACACTTCTGACAATGCCAGACTGAAAGCGCTGGAACAAACCAACGATGGATTTGAAATCGCCGAAAAAGATCTGGCTCTTCGCGGGCCGGGCCAATTCTTCGGTTTGGTCCAATCAGGCATCCCTGATATCGCCATGAAAAACCTGAACAATATCCAGTTAATAAAATACTCCCGAGCCGAAGCTCAGAACTTGCTACGGACAGACCCTGAATTAAAAAATCATCCATCTACGAAACAAGCGCTGCTTAGATTCTCACAAAACATTCACCTAGAATAAGAATTTTACTTCAAAATAATCAGCCTGTAAAATATTCAACTACAAATTCGAGCTCGTGAGCGTTAAAAAATTTTTAGGTCCGCCGCGGGGCAACCAAAAATTTTAGCGAGAGAGCGAAGAATTTGTTTGAATATTTTACCCGGCTGAGAGTTCTTTTTGTTACTTTTTCTTGCGGAAAGAAAAAGTAAGAGAAAACAACAAAAAACCCGCCGAAGCGGGTCTTTGTCTTTTTTATATGAAGAATGTTAGATTCTTGATACGTTGACAGCGTTTGGTCCTTTAGGACTTTCAGCTACCTCGAATTGAACCTTGTCGCCTTCTTTCAGATCATTGTACTGAACTCCAACGAGTTCCTTTGAGTGAAAGAAAAGATCCTTGTCACTACCTTCAACGGTAATGAATCCGAATCCGCGGTCGGTCAATCTTTTGATTGTTCCTTGTTGCATTTTCTTTTGCTTGGTTTAGTTAATTATCACATTGTTACTGCAACTAAAGTTCGACTACGCTGCTTGTTGCAGACCCCTGTGACTCATATAATTGTAGCATACCGAAATGATTTTGTCAATCATTTTTAGAAATTATGACTACTTTTGCCTTATTAAGGCCTATTATGCTATAAAATCAAACTTTCTTTAAATAATCCAAGCATTTTTGTTGCCATCGCACATTGAAAAAAAGAAACTAAGATAAAATTCCGCTTTCAATATGCCAGCCACCATCCGGACATTTTTCCCTAAAATTTATACTCAATGAGATAGATTCCAATTTTTCATTTGTGGCATGTCCAATTGCAGACTGCTTGTTTATGGAATGCTTTCCGCAAGAGCAATGGAAAATTTCATAATCTACTTCCGGATCAATTTTTCTGTGTTTCCCTCCACAGTGATGTACTTTGTGAGAATCAGCCTCATGGTGGATATGATGGAATAAAAATAAGATATCAGACATATATTTAGTTTAGTCCAGTATAGTACAATTCTTTAGAAAAAAATAGTGCTCCGGGCAATTTCTCCGGAGCACTAGCGATCTTATGAAACTTTGTTCAAGGCGTCGCAGAATCCTTTTTTCGGACGTTGAATTATTTCTTTCGGCAAATATTTCCGCGCAATCGTCCGGAGCGGAATTTTGCTCATTCTCCTGTTTGTTCGCATTCCTACCGGGATATGCGAGATGAATTCCACTACTTCTTTCTGTAGATACGGCAGGAGGACCTGAAGCCCGAAATGGCGCGCGCTTTTTTCCAAAGGGATGAGGTGCTTCGGGATGAGCTCCGCCCAAAGTCTCTGAAAAGCAAACTTCCTGTTTTTTTTCGTCCGCGGCTCCCGGTGAGCCCAATAGCCACCAAGCAGTTCGTCTATCCCATCATGTGCTATGAAGTGCGTGAAATTTCTTTCCGCTATACGCTTTAATACAAGGAATACTGCCGCGTCCCCTCGTGTGATTTTTTCCGATGGACGGATTTTTGCAAGTTCTCTCATGGCCCATGTGATCTCTTTTTCATTTGGGATGATTTCCGTGTGATTATCCTCCAGACCTAGCGCTTTGACAGCCAGTCTGGCATAGACGATATCAGGATGAGATCCACTCTCTCCAATCGTGAAGGTTTGAATGAATAAAGACGCGTTTCCTGCCCATTCTTTGATCCGTGAAAGACAGAAGGAAGAATCAAGCCCTCCGGATAAAGTAGTCACAATCGCTCCATTTTTTCCTAGACATTCTTCGGAACAATTGCTTATAGCCTCCATAAGCACATTCCGCAATCCTTGCGGATACCAGGTCATTTCCTCAGCTATGACCGGCAGCAAAGCGCCGTCTAGCCAGTTGTATACAGATTTGGGCATCTTTTTGCCCTCCTTTCTTTTGATTTAAAGAACATTGAAATATATCAGCTTAAATGGCGCAAGTCAAGCCAAGTAAAATCTCCACAAATAATGCTTGCAGTGTTTGGCATAATCAATTCCGACCCTTTTGCTTTTCCTAATTTTATTTTTCGGAACCTTGATTCCCTTTTCAACCCAAAGCTTCTCCCCTTTTGTCAGATTCCAGCCGTTCAGCTTTCTGTCGATCCGCATAAATTTGGTTAATCTTCCTGGACCGCTTACCCGTAAGACACTCGGTGTCTCTCGACCAAAACGACCAAAAGACACCAAGTGTCCATCGCCTTGATTAATTTCAATTCCTCTGAGCATCACCGCCGCCGGAAAGTTTTTCTTTTCCGTGATGAAATTAATGATATTGTGCATGCCGTACACGAAATACACATACGCATGTCCCGCCTCCCCGTACATTATTTCCGTCCTGGGCGTCCTCCCCTTGGAAGCATGGCACGCCAGATCGTCTTCCCCGACATACGCTTCGACATCAGTGATCATGGCTCGAATAGTTTTCTTGCCGATTTTTCGGATTAAAAAACAACCAAGCAAAGCTTGGGCGACATCTAACGTATCCTTTTTATAAAAGTTTCTTTT
Source organism: Candidatus Moraniibacteriota bacterium (assembly GCA_003534085.1). Lineage (GTDB taxonomy): Bacteria > Patescibacteriota > Minisyncoccia > Moranbacterales > UBA2206 > UBA11098. Next base: position 7,416 of record DQBY01000027.1, read on the forward strand.
TAAAATCTTAGGATTTACGGACATACGAATCAAGCTAAAATACTAATTACGAATTTTTAGCAGATTCGTACTTTCGCTAAATTCGTACGTTCGTAACTATTTTTTCCTCATCTTTTCCGTCACCCAGAATTCGCCGAAGTATCTTCCGAGCAGCATCCGCGTTTGCGAATCAACGGCCGGAAGAGCGGAAAGAAACGCGACCAATGGAGAAATTGCGTATTGGAAAAAGATAACTATATATTTGCTCCAATGGTATTTGCGCGGCTTCGGCGGAAGAGATAGCATGGAAACCGGAATGCTGGCGAGAAGTCCGAGAAGCGCTATGTTCATCAAATTTTGAGTGAACAGAGGAAGATTGTGCGCCAGAACGCTGGTCCGGAAAGCGTCTCCCCCCAGAGCCAACGGCATCCAACCGAGAAAAGCCAAAATGAAAGAAGTGGTCGCCCAGGAAAAATGCCCCTCGATCAGCTCGAAAGATATCCTGAGTTTTTTTATCACCGGCACTTTCTTGTTCGGCCACAACGCCCTCATCGTCACCGGAAAATTTTCGATCCCGTACGCCCATCTTCTTTTTTGTTTGTATTGATTTTTGATCGTCTTCCAATACGTCTCAGCCAAAACAGCATCCAGAGAAACCGGAAGCCGGATCGGCTGCACCTCATAGTCCCCGTCAAAATGCGCCAAGCATTTCCAATAGATGACTGAATCCTCACTGATCATGTTCACCGGCCAAAATCCCACTTTCACCAGAGTGTCGAACGGTTCACTGTGGGAAGAAAAAGTAACCATCTCGCGGCGCGTGCTTTGAAAAAGATGCCAGAAGGAAGAACCGGTCACGATCAACCGCACGAAAGCATTCGTGTCCCAGATGTTGTTGTGGTACATCGGCATCGGCTGATACGCCCGTTGGAGCCGTTTTGGATTGGTGATATAAGCATAAGTCAGAGCGGCAAAATATTCCGGGTGAGCGACGCTGTCGCAATCGAAGTTGGAAAAGATCACCCTTTTGTAATCGATGTTTCGCGCGTCCAGATATTTCATCAGCTCTTTGGCCGCGAAAGTCGCGTTCGAAGCCTTGCATTTCATCTCTCCGGTCGCCACTATGTGCTCCGTCACCAGAAAATCCTTAAACACTCCTTGAAATTTATTTTTCAGATATTCCACCTTGGGAATCCGGTTCTCAGGATCCTCTCTTTCCTCAGTCGCCAAAAGAACGATCATCTGACTTTTTGGGAAATTGGAATCCGCCAAAGATTGGATGGCGGGTTCGATAATTTCCGCCGGCTCATTAGCCGTCGGCAAAAGGACGACATGGATAATTTCGCGCCAATCCATTATTTCGCTTTTGACCGGAATCAACCTCTTCGTATCTTCCAGAATTTTTTTGGTCCGTTTAAGATAGAAAGTGGCCGCTAATTTTTTCCTCCATTCCATCAAGGGTATCTCTCTCCTGAAATTTTCAATTTTAACTATTCTCTTTTCAATTTCTCCGATGAAATTTTCCGGATGCAATGTGTTCTGGCAGCGCTCCCACCAGTCGGTCCTTTTTCCCTCCCGCAGCTGCCAGTTCGCCTTGAACGAATAATATGTGATAAAGATAATTCTAAAAATCCAATAGACGTCGAAGATGATTATAAACACAGCCGCCCAAACGGGAAGCAGAAAGGACAGGAAGAAAATCAGAAAAAAAGCGGTCCAAGCCAAAGAACCATGCACCATTTCCAGCGCGCGCTGGATCCTTCTCTCCTTCGGATCTTTAGTTTTCGGATCGGGAAATTTATACATTTTCTAGCGATTACTTCAAACGAAAGTATAGCCTTTTTCCCCTAAAAAGTCAAACTCAAAGCAGAATGCCGGCACGGCTTGATTTATTTTTTATTTATGTTATGATTTCAACTGTTATCCTGAAAAATAGAATACCTATGGCGCCATCGTCTAGTGGTTAGCCCGCCTCGACTCGCGGAGACGCCCGCTCGTCGACGCGAGGCGGGGACACTAAAAATGAACTATTCCATTTACCTCAAAATCAATGAGGATAAAAATTGTACTTATACCGGTTTTTCGGATAATATGGAAAGACGCATAAGCGAACACAAAGCGCAAAAAGTTTCGTCCACAAAAAATTTCGGGGATTTTACATTCCATATATTAGAAAAAGTGCCAGATATAAAATATGCAAGAATTCAAGAAAAATATTGGAAATCATGCGCGGGAAGGAAAAAAATAAAAGAAATATTTAACAAATGATATTGGCGCCATCGTCTAGTGGTTAGGANNAGGTTTTCATCCTGGTAACAGGGGTCCGATTCCCCTTGGCGCTACCATCAAAAAACTTTCCGAAAATTATTAAAAAAATGTGAAACATTGCTGAAGCGACATTTGTATTAGTCGTGTATTTTTGGTATATTTAAAATAATAATTTCTCAAAAACATATGGACGCAAATAACGAAGATTTAATAAAAAAATCAGACATTCAAAAAATTGCTTCTGAAGGAACGCAAATATATGAACAGATCAAGGCGAATTACGACCCGAAAGAAAAAGGGAAGTTTTTAGCTATTGAAATTGAAAGCAAGAAAGCATATTTGGGAAACACCAGTGCTGAGGCTTTGGAGCTGGCTAGAGAAAATCATCCGAGCAAGCTTTTCTATGTTGTGAAAATAGGATTTGATGTGGCGGAAACCATGGCAAGATCCTTTACTGAAAACAAATAACAAATTATGATAAGCGGAATTTTTCACGAAAATACGCCTTTTATAAAAGTGGTTATCGGTTGGGGGCAATCAGTGCATGCTCCTCTTGTTATTTTGGACACTGGTTTCACGGGAGATTTGCAAGTAACGCCGGAAATCGCGAAGGAACTTAATCTGGATGTTATCGGTGTGACAAAAACGCAAATTGCCAACGGCCAGATTATTGAAGTTCCTGTCGCCCTTGCAATCGCAGCAATGGAGGGTCTGACAAGTCATATTCAGGTTTTAATATCTGATAGCATGCCTTTGGTTGGCATTAGCTTTTTATCAAAATTCAGCTACAAAGCAGCAGTTGATTGCAAATATAAAACCGTTACGCTGGAAAGAGTCTAACTTTTATAATTTTTCATTTTTATTGCAGTCTCAAAAAAGACTGTTTTTAGTTGCACAAAATATTGAGAGATTTTCGATTTTGCCTGTCTATCTCTGCCTACCGGCAGGCCTGAAGAGAGTTCCGATAATTCAGAACGGCGGAAAGCCATATTTTTAGATTTTTTCTCATTTTATATCTTTGACCGTCCTTGACCTTTACCCCGACACCAATTCCAAGGAGAACTTATAAAATAGAAGATTAAAAGGCGAAGCCGCCTATCGGCTCAATTTTTACTTAACACAAATCTTTTTCAAAATTGGTGTTGGGGCAAGCCCGCCCATTCGCGGACAGCAGGAAGGAACTCCCCAAATTTACAATTTTGCCGATATTGCAGGATTTTTAATTCCTTGGTATATTTAAAGCGCAAAACAACAATTTCAAAAAGTTCAGAGACTTTATTTTGTCTTTCGTGTGTGGGATCGGGCACTCCGACTTAACACGAAAGGCGTCTTTGGACACCAATTGTTGTTTTGCAAGGTCGGGTGTCCGTTTTTGTTTGGAAAAATAATTTAAATATTTTAAAAAATCTATGAATAAATTTGAAAATCCATCGCTGTACGACAAGGAAGGAAAAGTTAGCGATCCTGAAATTGCTGAAAAAATGGCATACGCTGAAAAGCCATTTAGAGAGAGAAAAATATTAGGACTTTTTAAGCCTTCGCAGGCTCAAATTAAACTTGGAGAAAAAATTGCAGAAAAAGTTGGAATGGAGGCATTGGAGGAAAAAAAAAGTAACTTAGAAAAAGAACATAACGAAAAATTAGGAGTATTATTTGAAGAATTGCGCTATATTGCTGTAAAATTAGGAGTTGATATGGGTAGAAGAGAATACAGATACCAATATTCCGGAGAAATTGATGGAGTAAGTTTCTCTGTTACCCCGCTCTTTCAAGGCTTTCAATATATTGAGGAACGGAAAACAGGAAGTTCTATTACGCTGGAACCAGTTGTAGACCTCGAAAGTCTTAAGGGCCGGGTATCAGCTGAAACGCTTGCAAGGCAAGAGATAACTATTGATGGCAGAAAGTTTAGCATCGCAGATTTAAGTGATGAGTTTGTAGATAAATTAATAAATTATTGCAAAGAAAAAACAGACCAGTACAAAGACGAAGATGGGCTGAAAATAATTGAATTAAAAAAGAAAAGAGCAGAAGACTTAATTGAACAAGAAGAAAAAAGGAAACTAAAAGAACAAGAAGGCATACAAGATAAAAAAGATCGTGATGAAATTTTAAACCAGCTAGGAGGCAAAGATCGTCTAGAAGATGCTGAGATGTTAGAATCGAAACGCAAAGAGCTTAGCAACCAGATAAAGCAATAAATTAGCATATTAGAAAAGCAACCGCCTGATAATAAAGAACAGTGGTATATAAGTGGCACGAAAAATGGGGTGGAAATCAAAAGAATGCTTACCACTCACCCTATTGATTGGAATTTTTTTGAGCTAAATGGTAAAGACTTTCACTTGCATGACCTTGATTATCACACCTTAACATCAGTTCATGAATTCATCACAGGTTTTATGCAGGATTATCATTGGAACAATTGGGAGGAAAGAAAAAAACAAGAGGACGAAAGAAAGATGGAGGATGAAAAAAATATCGACAATCTAAAAAAGAAAGGTATCTTGAAATAAAATATTTACAATTAATCGGCATCATCCCCCATAAGCAATCCATGCTATAATCTTAAGAGCGTTAAATCAGACGCTCTTAAAATTTAGCTTTTTATGCAAAACCCAACCAGCCAGATTGCCATATTCAAAGGCAAATCTATCCGAAAAATCATTTATCGGAAAGAATGGTGGTTTTCGGTTTTGGATGTAATTCATGCGATAACCGATAGTCCGCAGCCCAAAACCTATTGGGCAAAAATGAAAGATCGGGATAAATCACTATCCGAACCGTTCCCATTTTGGGAACAGTTGAGGTTGGCCACCGAAGACGGACTACAGCGAATACGACCTTTAGAGTATAAAGATACCAAAGAAAAAATCCCGAGCTTCGATGCTCGGGATTTTTTGTTACTTATCCAAACTTTCCACCTGCTTGGCGTAGGAGGAGAATTGTTTTTCGTACCAGCATTTTAACGTTTCATTCTCTCCTATTCCAACAAGGAGTCCGCCGAGAAAAATGATCGCGGTCAGGAGGAGGACTGCCGGCGAACGCAGGGCGATTCCGAATTTGGGCAGGATCCTTATTTGTCCGACCACGATGTCAGCCAAGAGAAACAGCGCTAGAAGCAAGGCGACATGGTCAAACGGAAAGAGCAGGAAGAAGTCATCCATGATTTTTATTCCTTCATTTGTTCCCGTGAAATGGACACCTGAGAAGATTCCAAAAATCATCGATCCGAGCACTGCCGATCCGAATGCGATAAGGAACAAAATTCCGCATAGCGCCAGTTTTTGCAGCAAAAAAAATTTCGGACTCCTCATACTAATTTTTTCATTGCGGATCTTTTCCATGACTTTAGCTCTCACGTCCATTTGAGCTATCGAACTGAAATCTTTATTCTTTTTTTCTTCCATGATTTTTTTTGTTTTCCTCTATCTTGATCATTTCCTCAGACAATTTTCTCTTTGCCCTGTTGATCAATGTTCCGACCGTATTGACGGGTTTTCCTAAAATTTCGCTTATTTCCTCGTAGGATTTGTCCGAAAAATACCGAAGCAGAAGAACTTGTTTATATTTTATTGGCAATTTATTGATCGCTTCATTGACTTCCGCGATCGATTCTTTTCTTATCCACTGGTTGTCCGCCCCATCCTCGCTCTGGCTGCAGCTTTCCAATTTATCCTTGGTCGAGCTGACGTCTTCCCAGGAAATGAATCTCTTCAACGATTTTCTTTTTATGAAATTGACCGCCTCGTTGTGCGCGATCCTATAAATCCACGAAGAAAATTTTCTGGTCGAATCATAGCTGTGCAAATTGCGGAAAGCCTTGATAAAAACGTCCTGAAGCAGATCTTCGGCCTCATCGCGGTTGCCGATGAGTCTGTATAGATAGGCAAAGAGCTTCCCCTGATATCGTCCGATTATTTCCGCGTATCTTTCCTGATTCTCTTCCCGGATCAAGATAATCAGCTCATTATCGGACAAAATATCCCCTGTTTCCGGCTTTATTCCGATGTTTTGTGGGCTAACCATATGTATTACCTTAAAATTATGTTAATATTTCATTTTCTTAAATATTCTTCCGCTATTCTTCTCTTGAAAATTAAGCTTTAATGCAATATGATACTAACATAAGCCGCATTACAAAAGTGTTAAAAAAATAAATGATAATTTTAGGCATCGAAACTTCCTGCGATGAGACAGCCGTCTCTGTCATAAAGACTAACGGAGAAATTTCGGTTTTAGCCAATGCGGTTTCCTCTCAGATCAATCTTCATTCAAAATGGGGAGGCGTAGTTCCCAATCTTGCCGCGCGTGAACACCTCAAAAACATCATCCCGACGCTTGAGAGCGGAATGGAAAAAGCAGGAATAAAAATTCCTGACATCGATCTGATATGCGTCACAAATGGACCCGGCCTGATCCCGGCTCTCTTGATAGGAACGAATTTTGCCAAAACAATTTCTTATCTCTGGAAAAAACCGCTGATCGGAGTCCACCATATCGAAGGTCACATTTATGCCAACTTCATCAACTCTCAACTCTCAGATCTCAACTCTCAGATCTTTCCTTTATTATGCTTGGTGGTTTCCGGAGGCCATACGCAGCTTATCCTGATGAGAGATCATCTGAAATATGAAATAGTGGGAGAAACACAAGATGACGCGGCCGGGGAAGCCTTTGATAAAGTCGCGAGGATTCTAGGACTCGGCTATCCCGGCGGTCCGGCTATCGCTGCAGCCGCAGAAAAATATAGACGAGACGCGGAAAAGCGCGGAAAAAATCCGCGAGAATCCGCGTCGGTTCCGCGAAAGTCCGCGCTTCCCAGACCGATGATAAATTCCAAAGATCTGAATTTTTCTTTTTCCGGACTGAAGACCGCGGTTCTCTATGCCGTCAAAAAAAATCCGAAAATACTTGAAGATGAAAACCTGATTTCTTCTTTATCCGCTGAATTCCAGCAATCAGTTATTGATGTTTTAATCGCAAAGACGCTGAAAGCCGCGGAGATTTATAAGCCAAAAACAATCATGCTGGCTG
>DQBY01000054.1:0-450 GCA_003534085.1 Candidatus Moraniibacteriota bacterium
TGGTCTCAAGGGGGGCTACCGCTATATGAACAGATCATGATTTTGTTAACAGCGGCTAATTTACTTTTTTAAAGATCCCTAACTCTCGTTAATTGCCTTTATGCTACAATGTTTCTAACTGCTTCGATCACCGGGTTGGTGAACAGCGCCATCAGAATGGTGTACAGAGCAAAGACTCCTACCATTTCTGTCACGTACATCTTTTCATATTTTCTTTTCAAAGTCATCAAAATCAATCCGCCGAGTATCAAGCAGCCCAACTGAAAATACGGGAAATTAGCTGCTCCTGTTGCCGCATATTCAGCGAATCCAAAGGTTGCCGTAAAAAGAACAACCGCCGCCGCTACTACTATCGTTCCTAATGTTTTTTTCATGATCTGTTACCTCCTTCAGGTAATTATTTTATTTGCCTTTAATTACTGAAATTATCGTGCCAAAGTTATCGCAAAG
>DQBY01000054.1:608-5336 GCA_003534085.1 Candidatus Moraniibacteriota bacterium
AAATTCGAGGTTGTCGCTTTATCGACTCTTTTTCATTTAGTTTTGTTAAATTTCGCAAAAATCCAGAAAGGCATTCCGATAGGATTTAGGTTCTTATATTGTTGCTTCCACGAAACATAATCTTCAATTTTTTGAATAGCTTTATCGGGCGTATCGACAAATTCAACTCCCGCCTCATAAGATTTATCTTCAACAATGACCTTAATCCATTTTACTTTGCCGAGAGCGGATATTTTCTGGTGCAAATTCTCCAGGGTCAAATCCATCTTGACAAGCGTATCCACGGGCAAAAGCATGTTGCCGTAAATTTTCGCTCCGGATGCGGAAAGGTCTTTACTATAATGATAAAATTGGCTTTCTTTAGGGAAATTATCTTCTTCGGAAACAACTGTTATTGTTACTTCGTGCTGTTCTTGAAGCCTTTCGGCCATTCTTTTTTCTTCTTTTATTTTTCGTACGGGTTTCTTTCTTTCGTTTCCTTTAGGTGGTTTGACTTTAACTTTTTCCTTCATAAGGATTTTCTCCTCCTTTTTTATTACAGAACGTCCGCAGTTAATTGCTTTCTTACAAATGATAAAGGCGATCAATAGATTTTAATAATTATTATCTCAATAGGTTATTAAAAAGACAAGTGGTTTCTGATAAGATATTGCATCTCCAATGTACAAACCTTTTTATCGGGATATCTTTATTAATACGTGTCCGTTGCTTATTGGATAAATTGGGTTATATAATGCTTAAATTGTTTTTTGATTTCAGGATTCTTTTCCGTTTCATACAGCCTCTCCATAATACCTCTGACACCATGGCCGGATTGCACAAGAGAGTCCCCCTGTTCTTTATACATACTGACGGCGATCTGAGATACGGTGGAACACAAGGCATCCAAAAATCGCTGTCTGATCTTGAAATCCTTACCATTCTTTGTGGGATGAACAAACGATTTCAAAAAAGACACTGTTGCGTTTTTCACAGCAACAACCGGCGAGCATATTTTTCTGGTTGCTTCGTATACCATAGCCGCAATTACAAGAGGGCTCTTTTTGAGAGACTCTGGAGGAATTCTGTTTGTTTCGCTCAAATCAGCGATGCTCAGCGATAAAAAATAACCCATCGTGCCTTTTTTGCCGTAGATGTATTTACCGCTTTCCTGACTTTCATTAAAGAATGCAGAACCGGGGAAATCAGTAATTGTACTGGGCTGAATGCCTATTCANNTTTGTTCTTTGTGCAGAATTTTGCCACATCAACACCGGTATTGTCTGAAAAAGAGTTGAAATAGTCATACGGCAGTCCAAAGATAAACGAACCATGAATAGATATACCATGCGCGTGAATAGTTTTTATTTTAGATTCATAGTACTTCTCCACTTTCATCCCGCTTTTTTCTATGTGTCCGACGATGGGTTTATCAATATATTTTAAATTCCGCATATCAAGGGATTCCAGCCCTATAAAGAAATGTGTCCCCCCGGATTTTCTGATTTTTTTAAGCAGGCTTTCGTCATTGGCAACATCTATTGAAATCTGCACGGCATAATTGATACACAAATCACTTGCTATTATTTTATCGAGCAGAGTGTGCAGATTCTTTTTATCAAGCAAGAGATTGTCCGGGGTGAAAAAGAAATATCTGTTCTTGAAACCAATAGCGCCTTTCTGCGCCATTCTAATTTCTTCAATAAAATCGTCCGGGTCGCGCAAGCGTATGGCCATCTGTGTTTTCGGCAGGGCAGACGTGGAGCAAAATTTGCAGGAAAACGGGCATCCGGTGTATGGAACAACAGGGTTTATCCTGAAATCTTTCAAAGGAGTATGCTTTATAATCGGAAGTCTGTTCAACAGATTTATTTTTAACGGCTCCAGAGGCTCCACGTTCGGGAAGTGGCCCCATACACCGTTTTCAATCAGTTTATAACCGATATATTCCGGTTTCAGGTTATTTTTATCAAGATCGTTTAACACTTCCGTAAGAACAGACGAATCTCCGGCTCCTTTTACAATAGAAATCAGTTCCGGATAAGGAGCATATTTTCTTATGAATGTATCTGCGTCTTCAGGCGTTGTTGATACGTGAATGCCTCCAATGATAACAGGTATCTTCGCCTGGTTTAGAACAATCGCAACGCTGGCGGCGGAGGGGAAAGTTGAACTCATCGCCGTTATAAAAACCGCCCGCGGCAGACATTTTTTTTCTTTGATCACGTGGGAAAAGTATTCTCGTTTTCCATCCAGCATAACAATCAAGTGGTCTTTGACGAGTCTTGCCAATTGGTTTTGTATATATACGGCTGAGCACATTTCAATCGCAAGAGTATCAACCATTGTCATCCGTTTCTTTTCCGGCAGAAAATCAACAAATTTGAGAAAATTATCCGACTGCATCTCGCGCGCGTTTTGACCGGTGAGATAGGATATGACATCGATGGGAGTGATGGAATCCTCGGGCAGGAGATCCATCATCTCATAAGTAAGCGGGTTGTATACGATGAAGTATTTAATGGACATTTACGATTCCCATCCTCACCGGCGATGGCAATGCCTTGTTCAAACGAAGTTGAAATTCCCGCTTATAGATGCTGATTAAGGATATGCGTATTTAATATATGTTTCATCTGTGCATAAGCATATCGATAAGAAGCGGCCTGTATAGCATTAAACTATAAAATTTTGGCATTGTAAGTAAATTTCATATAAAGCGCAAAAAACGATAGGGTATCTATTATCGTCCGATAATTATTTTTCGACAGGATATAAAAAATGAAATCAACGCCTCAGGAAAACTGGTATCCTTTTTGTTTGAACAATTTCAGACAGGCATCGGCGGCAGTATAGTCATAGAGAATGCCCTTATTGACTTCGATCTCTTCAAGAGCCGCTCCTATTCCCGGCGCCTGCCTATGCGGACGATCGGACGCCATGGATTCAACAACGTCGGAAACAGCTAAAATTCGAGCCTCCATTAAAATTTCATCACCTTTGAGATTTTTTGGATATCCGGATCCGTCCATCCGTTCATGATGCTGNNGTGATTCAATATCTTTCAATATGCCGTAACCATTAAAGGAATGTTCTTTAATCAGGGAAAATTCCAGCTCCGTCAGTTTTGCAGGCCTTGCCAGTATTTCCAATGGTATAGACAACTTTCCGATGTCGTGAATGGAACCGGCCATTCTTATTCCATCCATCTCTTCTTGAGCTAATCCCATTTCTCCGGCTATGGCATAGGCAAGTTGAGATGAACGATACTGATGACCGGCCTTGTACGGATCCCTGGCTTCAACAGCCGAAACTATAACCTTCAAGGCAGAATTGAAAACTTTATGAAAATTATCAATCGTCTCCCGGAACTCGTTTTCCAGCCACGCACACTTGTGTCTAATTTCTGCTGTTTCTAATTCTCTTTTTATTATTGAACAGAGACGAGTCAATTCAGCCTTCTTCACATAATCTCTGGCTCCTAAACGCATGCAATCTACGACCACTTGCACGCCGGAAGTTCCGGATACCNNAGGGGGGTCTCTGCTTTTATTTCTTTCAAGATGGCAAGGGCTGAAGGAACATTAAAATCGGGCATCTGATAGTCGCAAAGGATTACATCCCATTGCTTTTTTTTGAGGGCTTTCTTCATCGCCGTGGCGTTTTCCACCCGTTCATAAAGCGGATTGAAGCCCTCTTTTTTCAGTTGACGGATTATCAGAAAAACATCATCTTCTGAATCATCAACCATTAATACGCGCAGTGATTGATCAATCATTGAATCGCCCTCTGAATTTTGAATTGTTGCGTAGCATTAAACTGATTTTATTTTTTGTCAAGAGGAGATTGAAGGAAAGGCCGAACAGAATGTTGGGCCATTATTCCTCCCCAGGGAATCAATTCACAGGAATTTAATCCCGGATTTAATCCATCCGACAGCATTTTGCGTGCGGTAAGCTTATGAAATCACAGGAAAAAACTATTTAAAGGCCTGATGGTACATCTGGCGTCTAACATGATAGGCGCTTAAGCTATATAAAATAATTTTTCTAATAAGACGGCTCCCGTGCAGATGACGAATAAGGAACCCGGCAAAATCCTACTTTTTTGCAAAGGAAAACAAAATCAAACCAATCCCTAATATGATAAGCGTTATGGGACAGGGAAGCGGAAGGCCGAGAGGGTTTGGCTTATTCAAGATCATTAATGTTGAATCTACGATCAGAAGAAATCCCGATATTACGAAACATATTTTTGCTATTTTAAACATCGTCCCATCTCCTCCATTAATTTTGATAAACGCTATTGCCTTGACATTAATAAATCTTTTGCAACCAACGGTGTGTTTCTTTGAGGGGCAGTATAGGGAGATAGCTCTTAAGTGTCAAGGATATCCTACAAGCAGGAAACACAAAACGATCTTCATTTATATCAATTTGATTGAAGGCAGTCGTTATAAACATTCAAAGCGCTGTTATAGTCATTGACCATTGATTCCATGATGAGGGATTTGGCTTTCGCGTCCGCCAGCGTCCGATTATACCAGTTGCTTTTTTCATTAAGTGCGCCAATCCTCACATTCAGGTTATGAATTTTCTGTGAATTGCCCTCGGTGTATTTCCGGTCTGTTTCAATGGACTGTTGCTCCGCTTCAAGTTCCTGCTTCAGTCTTTGGAGCCGGCTATTGAGCTCTTCAATTTCCGCTCTCTTTATTTCGATGTCCTCCAAAAGATTCTTTGAAGGCGCGAC
>DQBY01000054.1:5347-5752 GCA_003534085.1 Candidatus Moraniibacteriota bacterium
ATATATGTTTCCGCTCCGTTCAGTTTACCTTTTAAAACGGCGGCGCCTATTTCTTCCACTTCCGCGGAAAGAATATTTTTTCTATGACCGGGACTCTGCATCCAGCCATTCACGATTTTCTGATTAGTGAAAAAATCACCGCTGCCGATATTTTCCGCTATTATCTTATAACTGTAACCGACTCTCTGAGCGATATCGGAGGCCTGTTGACCCGTGGGAGAAACGTGCGCGAAATATTGTTTTTCAAGCATATCTCTGGCCCTTTCCTCCGCTACGTCATTCAAAAGCAGATTTTCCCTCAAAGCTCTCATGCCATTCTGGGCACGGGCGCTATTGGTCAGGGCGATAATGGCATCATGCGTGAGGGTTTCTCTGGCGAGGATTTTCTGAGAGACAGGATAGAAA
>DQBY01000043.1 GCA_003534085.1 Candidatus Moraniibacteriota bacterium
GTAAACAACGCTCTAATATCTAACACTTAAACAAAGTTGCTTACTATTCTACTATTTTTTAGAGGCTTTATCAAGGGAGTCCAGATCTTCATCGGTGATGCCAAGTTGGTCCAAAATCCAAATGTGGCGGGGATTTGAGGGATCATATTTGCCGACAGAAAAACGACGGACCTCCGGAGAGTTTTCTTTGACCAAATTCCAGACCGCAATATTGCCTTCTCGGTAAACTATATCTCTCGTCAGGCAAGCGCCAGGAGTTTTGCAGATTGTGCCTCGAAAAGTTCGCACACAACGAGTCCAAGCGGAATTCTCAGCTGATTCCCAGGCCTCTTCTTTATTTTTTTTTGATTTTATAAAATAGATATCTCGCAAAATTTCAAAAACTTCTCGAAAATTTCTTTTTTTCCCATCACTGCCGGTAGCTAATGCTATAGCCAGATGTCCATCTAGGCCGGAAAAGTCAGAGAAGCCAGATATTTTTTGTTCCGCATATGTCGAAATGCCCCCCTCACCCTTAAGGTATCTATCTAATCCTAGTCCTAGCAGTTTTAATTTAGAGTGTTCTCCTTTTTCTCTGCGCATGACATGAGTGCCAAGCTCGTGAGCAATAAGCTCTTGCAGTGCAGTTTCTTTTAATCGTCTAGTTGAAGGGATGTTAATCTCCTTTTTGTCCTGACTAATATTTAAAGAGGTGAAACGTCCACATATGTCCACTACAACTTTCCAGCCATCCACCGCTTTCTCTTTCAAAAAATTTTCAAAAGCGGCGCGAATTTCTTCGGTAGAATATTCTTTTTCTTCTTTTTTGTTTTGTGTTGCGGGAATGTCAAAATTTTCCGGAAAGATAGTATTGGCATTATTTGCCAAAGCGTCGAAAAGATTTTTATTTAAACGCTCCGCTGCATTTTTTATGTCTGCATCTTCTGAAAACAATTGTTTATCTACAACTGATTTTATTTGGGAAATAGTGTATTCAAAAATTTCGCGGTCAGGTTCACCATAAATAAATTTGGAATACCTGGAAAATTTTTTATCATTCCCATTTTTTGTTGCTTGAAGCATTCGCAAGTCTGCAATTTTTTCATTTATCTTCCAGCGATAAAGCTGGTTTAGAGTTTCATTTGGCTCGGTTGTTATAACAGCTCTCTTTAATTCAAGAAGAGATTGTTCTTTGGAGGAGAAGTCAAAAGTTTCCAACTCCGGGTAATCTAGTTCTGGATTTTCAATTTCTCCTGAAATAAATTTTTGTTTCTGATCTTCGCGATGTTCTTTTTTTCCGGTCAAATATTCAAAATCCTGGAAAGCGCCTATTTTTTCAAATGACGAATACCACTTTTCATCCAGCACTTCTTTTTTCGGCCCATTATTTATCGGTAGATTTTCGAAAGGGTTCATAAAATTTTTTTTAAACATTTAGTTCCATATAATGTTTGAGGTCTCCGTTTGAATAAATTCCGCAAAGCGTGTGTCCGGAAAAACCGAGACGGGAATAGAAATCTTTTAAATCATTAGCATCTCTGAAATGCAAAATTATTTTTTTGATTTTTTTTCGGGAGGAAATAGCAAAAATCAAATTTTTTACAAGTTCTCCTCCTAGTCCTTTTCCGCGCAAATCGGAATCTATCCAAAGAGCAGATAGGCAAAAAACAGAGGAATCTTTCGATAAGAGTCTGCCCAGGATAAACCCTATCAACACGTCATTTTCTTTTATGCAAAATCCCAAGGAAGAACGCGAAGAATCAGATAAAAAAGAAAAGAAATAATTTTGAGACCACGGAGAAAGAGGAAAATCTTTAAGATAGCTTTTTAGAAGGGAAAGGCGATCCTCCAGGGAAAGGTTAGTTGTCGGAAGCAGTTCCATTTTGCAGTTTAGCCTTAAAGACATTTAAAAGTTCCTTATACATTTCAATCATATATGGCTTTTCTTCGGGTGTAAAAAATAGTCCCGGCATAGAGTTTAGTTCCACGATCCAAGGGCGGCCAGTTTCGTCAAACATAAAATCGATAGAATAAATTCTAGGGCTGAAGGAAGAGAAAAGTTCGCTGACAGCGGCAATGATAGGGGGTATGGATTCCGGTAATTTATCTTTCGGCACAATGATTAAAGATCCTCCTTGAGCCAAATTGGCCAGAAAACTGCCCTCTTTCGGTTCGCGGATATAGGAATAGATAATTTTATCGTTCACCATTACAACACGCAAGTCATGTATTTTGTCGCTGACGCCGGGAACTCCGTGTGAGGAGTTGATAAATTCCTGGACTAGGTTGGGTTTGTTTATCACAGCTTCTTCAAGTGCTTTTTCTTTAAACAAAACCTGGACGTTTGCTCCGCCGCTTTCTGAAAGAGGCTTGATGACAACCTTTGAAGTCTTGATGTTTGGCAAAATATTTTCCAGTTCGGCGGAATTATTTACGAGCCAACTTTGTTTGCTCCATTTTTGCAATATCATGCCGGTCACGAATTTGTCATCGATGATGCGGGTGAATGTCTGGTCATTGATGAAAGGATAATGCTGTCCGATCAGCTCTTTTTTGTGATAAACCTCAAGGCTGGCCTTAGTCTTGTCATAAACCAAGTCCGGCGTAATGTTGTCTACTTTTTTCCAATTGGCTCCTTCTCCTTCATATACCCAGGCATGCTTGAAAATGTGGTTTTCATAATCATACCATTCATAAGAGGCGCGATACATCTGGATTCCGCTCTCCTTGCATAGCGTATAAAAATATTCATAGGAATATTGGTATTCTTTATTTGCGAACGGCTTGGCGCTTTTCCAGTCGCTTTTGCCGAAAAGGATCATTACTTTTTTCATTTTTTATTTATTTACATCGATTAAAAATTTTCCCAAATTTCTTTTGCCGATAATTATTGGAAATTTAAGGTGAGCTCGATCAATGACGGAAACCTTCGCGGGAATCGTCAAATTATCCATAATCATCTCTAATTTTATCATCGGACGGTAAGATGTTCCATGGGATGAATGAATTATGGCCGTATCTGCCAAATCTGGTATTTCAGCCAACAAGCGCGGTTTTTCTTTGGCATCCAAAGAGCGAGCTTCTTCTTGGGACAAAAATGAGGGAAAATTATTTGCTGAAAAAGCCTGTAAAACTTCGCCAAAACCTAAATCGGTGGCTATCGTAGAATCGATCGAAGTTAGTCCCGCTCCAGTATCTATTTTGGCTTCCACCTCGATTTCTTTCCCGTCTTTTCCGATCAGCTTCACTTTTTCGACCGTTCCGATCACTTTCTTTCCGGAAATTTCTTCCACTTCTTCCTCAATTTCTCCTCCAAAAAGATCCATGCCGACGCGGACGCCTTTTTCCAAAGTTTTAATCTTCAGTCCGGCGACTCTTCCAAGTCTTCTTTTCAGTCCGCTCAGATTTGCCAGCTGGATAGAAAGTCCGGGCCGCGCATTGATTTCAAGAATGACCGGGCCGCGTTCTTTGTCGATCGCCACGTCAACGCCCAAGAATCCCAAATTGGAAATTTCTTGAGCTTTGACTGCCAGGTTCAAAATATCTTTCCAATAAGGTATCTTTAGCCCGCTGATTACGAGGCGAGTGTCCGGAATTTTTTCGATAAATTTATTTTTGCCCTGGATGGCCGTCGTCGTCGTTCCGGTTGCCATATCGATTCCCACGCCGATAGCTCCTTGTTGCAGGTTGGCTTTTCCGCCCGAATCTTTGGTAGGGAGGCGAAGCATTGCCTNNNNATTGAAAACGATCACGCGGATATCCGGAATTCCCTTGAAAGAATATGGCTTGAAAAGCTTCAGCAGCTGCAATCTTTCTTCAAAAAAAGCGACGTCCGGAGTATTGGAAAGAGAAAATGATCCGTCTAGGATGTTGCGGATGTGGGTTTTTAAGTCATTGATGGTGATCAATGAACGGTCAGCCTTGATCCAAGTATCATCACGGCCTTTTTTCTTGGCGAAAACAACAATGATTCCTTCGCCTCCGAAGCCGCGGTTCGGTTTCAGCGCAAAACTTTCTGGAAGACTTTGCCAATCAAAATTCTCCAAAGCTTCATGGCTGGTTATCTTTGTAATAAGTTTGGGAACAGCAATGCCGTTTTTCTTCAATATTCTTTTGCTGAGCAATTTATCATCCGCCAGTTTTTTTGCGCGCGACAAATTGTTCGGACGTATGTATTCCAAATTTCTTGAGTTCATGCCTAAGATGTTCCGGCTGATCTTTCTATAGGCGAAAATTTTTCCGATAGCTTCTAGCATGTAGTTACATCTTCTTTATAATTTCCTTGAAGCGCACATATTCGCTCAGGCGAAGCCCGGTCCATTTTCCAAGGGCGAAATTGATCGGAATTGCCAGAAGAACGATCCACGGCTGTGTCGCCAGGATGCGGATCAACGTTTCGGAGCTGGCGATATAGAATCCTACGATTGAAATAAGAAGCGTCTAGAGAGTCAAAATGATGGCGGTCCGATTTCCTTTTTCTATCTGGACCGCTACAAATTTTTCTACCAGAGTAATCATGATCAAGATAGGAAAGATTGAAACTGAAGCAAAGCCTGTCCTTTTAGCGCTTCCTCCCAAAGCTAAAACAAAAAGAACCGCGATCGCAACGACCGAAAGCATGACCGCTACGCGGGGAAGATAAAGGAGGCGGAAAGGCTTAAGCGCAAATCGCATCAGCATGCCGGCAAGTATCACGGCCAAAAAAATGATAATCCCATACTTGAGTCCGTTTGTCGCTAAAAAGGCAAAGGTGATTATGAGCGGAGTGTAAATTCCGAAAGCCTTGATTCCCACGACCTGGCGGAGAAAGGCGATGAATGTCGCGATTACAGGCAACATCAAAAGCAGAGCGATCGTGGTAAAAGGGACGCCTTCTCGGAGAAAAAAATTAATGATCGGGCTTATATTTGGTTCCATAGGAATTGATTTTTTCCAAAGCTTGGTGTTGGTTAGACATCCGGTGTCCAGTACTAGGAGGCTTATTAAAGACACCAAGTGTCCAAATGCCAGCCGTCTACTAGGAAAATTATAAAATTAAATTATTGATCCGGCGTGAATTGATATGGCATATCGCGATAGCGATCGCGTCTGCCGTGTCATCCGGCTTTGGCATCTCTTTGAGCTTCAAAATAGTCTTTGTCATGAGCTGAACTTGCTTTTTCTCCGCTTTTCCATAGCCTGTAATGGCTTGCTTTACTTGGAGCGGAGTGTAGCCATAAACAGTAACATTTTTTTGTTCCAATGTCAAGAGCATGGAACCTCTGGATTGCCCGACTTGGATGACTGTTTTTTCGTTCTTAAAAAAGAAGATTTTCTCAACAGCGGCTTCTTTTGGCTCATATTTTTCTATGATTTCCGCCAAGCAGTCATTAATTTCAAGGATCCGCTTAGATTCCTCAATATTTTTCTCGGTGCTGATATGCCCATAGGCGACAGGGGAAAGAACCCCGCCCTTTTCCTCAATAACCGCCCAGCCGGTGGTGGCGGTGCCAGGATCTATTCCGAGGACTCGTATCGCACATCGCGCATCGCTTATCGCGGATCGTGATTTTTTCGTAATAATCATTTCATTTTGCTTATTATTCCCCACAACATTCCTCCAATCCTATCAGCCAATTTGCAAGCTTCTAAGTAGTTTTCTTCAGATAGATAATGTTCTTCAAAAGAAAAAGTTAATAAATATTCTGATTCTTTCAACGATCCATATGAAATCTTTAAAAAATTTCGGTAAGTTGCCTCACTATCCCGCGCAAAGCCCTCTATGTAATTTAAAACAACTGACAAGGCGGCGCGTCTTAATTGAGAGGCTGATCCGTACAGCTCTTCCCTGGGAAAGTCTTTTGTAATTTTATAAACAAGATGAACATAATTATTCATCAAGCTCTTTAATTCTTTATGGTAATGAGTTTGTTTTTGTGTCATTGTGAATAATTTTGCGATACGCGATTTGCGATACGCGATTCACGAATCAAAGATTGTCAAATATTTCCTGCACATCGTCCTGATCATCCAAAGTTTCCAGAAGTTTTTCATAATCCAATCGGTCGTCTTCGGAAAGACTGGCTTTTTGCAAGGGAACATAGACGAAGCTTGCGTCTTCAATTTTCATCCCGGCTTTTTCCAGATTTTCCTGGACAGCCTTTAAGTTTTCCGGAAGGGTATAGATGGTCAACATACTGTCGGAATAAATAGTATCTTCCGCTCCGGCATCAATCGCTTTTTCTTCAAGCGCGTAGGGATCGGATCCCTCCGGAACAGGTACATTTATATTCCCGACCTTCTTAAAGTTCCACATTATGCTGCCCATTTCGCCGAGCTTTCCTCCGGCTTTGGTGAAGATGCTTTTGATCTCGCTCACGGTCCGGTTCCGGTTGTCTGTCGCAGTCTTTATCAGCATCTGCACTCCGCCCGGTCCCATGCCTTCATAGACAATTTCAACAATCTCGTTTCCTTCTTTGATTTCTCCGGTCCCTTTTTTGATCGCGCGATCGATATTTTCTTTCGGCATATTTTCAAAACGCGCGCGCTCGATTTCAAGGCGCAACTGAAAATTCGTATCCGGATTTCCGCCTCCATCCCGCGCCATGATTGTGATAAGTTTGGCGTGCTTAGTAAAAATCTTCGCTCTTTTAGCGTCGTTGATGCCTTTTCTATGCTTGATTCCGGCCCAGTGTGAATGTCCTGACATAAGTTCATAAAGCATAAAACAAGCAGCATAAAGCAAAATTATAAAAATTGCCTATGATGCGTGTTTCATGTTGCGTGTTACAGGTTATATGATCTAATACAATTGCAGTCTAGCATTTTAGCCTTGCAATTTCAAGAAAATTACACAATTTCCTTTCCGCTTTTCCACGCGATTTCAAAAATAGGCCTCATGGAATTTATCAGCGCCTCTGATTCAATGACAACGATGAAGGGCTCGTCTTCAAGAGAGGTAATGGCTAATTTATTTTTGTAAAGCGTAAAGTCCATGTTCAGCTCAGAAATATTAGGCAGGTATTTTACTTCTTGGCCGATCTTTTTGAATTGCGCCATTATGTCGATATCAAATTTGTTATTGGCTACGAGATGCCTGGCCTTGAGCGGGATAGCTCCTTTTTTATAGGCATCAATCCATTCTTCAATAGCCCCCGGAAAAATTTTATCCAAGCGCGCGTAAGAAGAAATAAAAAAAGCTTCTTTTGATTGGTTGATCTCTTGATACAGCTTCCAGATTCCTTCTTTGGTTTCAAGATAGGTTATTTTCGGCCTCTTTCCGCCTTTATTGTGAAGAGTCCGGAGGATTGGCAGCATTTCGGAAAAATTACGAGTTGTAAGTTTTAGTTGATTCAGTATGAAAGACGGATCAACTGCTTGGTACGTATTTATTTTCATATTTGGCAACTCGCTCACATACCCGCGCTTGATGAGTCCTTCCAATAAAACATAAATTATGGAACGTTTAAGTTCTGCTTTTTTAGAAATGTCTGTAACATCGCCTTTTCCAAGTTCAAGAAGAGCCAGATAAACTCTCGCTTCTTTTTCTGTAAAACCGGTATTTTCTAAGAGTTTTATCAGATCGTTGTCCATATGAAATTTATTTTGTCATTCCGGACCCGCCCCTGGCGGAGATCCGGAATCTAATAGAGTCTTGGTGCTACACTGAGCGCGTTATTTAGATCCTGAATCGAGTTCAGGATGACATTAATAGAATAGCAGTTGCTTCTAATATTGTCAATTATTTTGATAAAAATATTTTAAAATTCCAAAAACAAGCCCAAACTAAATATTATATTCACAATATAATTGACATTTATTCTATTTTCATCCAAAATACAGAGTCTCTTTTCAAGAGATGCGCGACCTTTTAAAATTGAATCAGGAGGATTTGAAAAATGAAATCAGTAGAAAAAATAGTATGGGCTAAAATGTTATTGGAAGAAATGTATGTTGAGCATAAAAGAAATTGCAAAGCATACCCGTATGACGAACTGGATTTTCTTGGTCCTTGTAACTGCGGAGCGAGTAAAAAAAATGATAGGATAGATACAATAATTGAGATTTTAGAGCAATTGAAAAAATGAAAAAAGAAAACAAGCAACTACTCTGAAATTTAAAAGGAGGCCAAAAATGACTTGTCCAAAATGCAATGATAATAGTCAGTGGGGCAATTTCTGCAGCAAGTGCGGAAATCAGCTTAAAGAGATGTGTCCCGAATGCAATAAAATGGAAGCGATCGACAGAAAAGAATGTATTGTTAACAAAGAAAGAAAAAAGAAAGAAGCTATGGAAAAAAGAGAGGAATACATAAATTCTCGTATGAAAAAAAGGCCACGATGGAATTCAGGTGAGGGTATACTATGGATGGGTATGCTTGCTGGTTCAATCGCAGCCGGTCTTATTTTCCACAAGATGGTTTATGGATGGGGAATATTTTTTAAACAGTTTCCCTGGTCATTTCTAATTATGCCGGCTTCCGTGTTTCTTTTTTTTGTATGTGTCGGAGCTTATTTTCAAAGTAAAATCTTTGACAATCTTAATCAAAGGGAAAAAGAATTGATTCAAGAATTCTTCCAAAAATTTCCACATTACGCGGAGATCATCAAAAAAGCGGAGGAGAAAAAGTGACCAACAAAAAGCGGCGGAGAATCATCCCGCCGCTTTTAAAATTGGAAAAAATAGCGATTAAAGACATGCGTGTCTAAACTACGGCATTTAAAGCACCGAGTATCTAGCTAAAACAAACTATATACGCCACCCAATATTGATAAGCTATATATAGTTTCCAAAGAGTGTAAAACTATTGCATATGCCATAGAAATACACCTTTAATATTAAAGTAAAGCAATGAAAGGGGACTACAAATAAAAAGCTTTTTTGATCCGATCTTCATGAAGGAGTTTTTCGACCGTCAGGATTTCGACATGTTTTTGCACTTGGAAAAGTTCGGCGACAAAGAGAATTTCATCCTCACATTCATACGGATACACCCAGACGCTTTTTTGCATCTGGAAAAAGCCCAATGCTTTGATTTTTTTGCGCAAAGCTTCGCGGGCTTGATTATAAATCTTGGGCTTGGTGGGAATATCAAAAATAAAAATCCGCCATTTTCTGTCCCATTTGGCGGGCTTCTTGATTTCCAAAAATTCAAACGAAAATTCCCTCACCCGCTTTTGGCCCTTGTTGGTCAGTTGAACTTTGAATTTTTCATCACCCTCTTGGATAATTTCAATAAGCTTGGATTTTTTAAGATTATAATAAGCGGTCTTGATTTGTTTTTTATCGTACCGGCGTGATTTTTTGGGATTATCTAATGCAGCGATAAGGCCAGGGGCAAGCGCGCCGGCAAAGACAACCCCGCCTAGAGCAAGAGACATCAATAAAAACTTCCCAGCGGTTGCCGGCACATTGTCGGAAGCGACGAAATTCTCCCAGGTTTCTTTTATGATATTGCGCTTAGCCATAACGTAACTATGATTTTTGTATAATTCAAAAAAGGAAAGGTGTAAAACTATTGCATATGCATATATTTTACACCTTATATTTTACATGGACAAGTAGTGGGTAATCTAAAAGAATAAGATAAAATTAAAATTTTAAGAGAAGCGTGTTTATTGAAGAATTTAATATATCAGAAATATTTTCCCAAAATTTCATCGCCCAATGCTTTTCAGGCGAGTGGGGGGTGAAAAGATAATAATTATCAATTTCCTCGATAGGTCTCATTGTGGATGCGCCGAGGACTTTGCCTTCGGAAAGATTCGAATTATTTTTCGGAGATAAATTTGCCAGAAAGATTTTGTCGCTCATTTTGTTTTGTCGCGTAAATGCAGAATATTTACCGAGGTCAGCCTGGATTTCTGCCGGGTCGATGATAAAAGCCGTCTCCTGAATTTCCGGAACCGGTAAATCATTTTCATCCTGATCCTCAGCTTCGTTTACCGCGGGCTTTATTTGCGGCTTTATCCAGATCCAGCGGCCGTTGATCTTGGCATACATCTCGTCGTCCGCGATTTTTTCCTTGGAATAGGAAAGCGCATCCGCGGTTTTTACGTTCGGGTAACGCAGCTCGAGTTTCATCGCTTTGTTATTCAGGGAAAAGAAAGCGTTTTCGCGGGTGAGCCGGCGGATCTGGAGAGGGTCGAGAAAAAAATCATCAAAAATAGTGTGATTGATGAGTTTTTCCGGTCCGGTTGCAATCTTCCAGCCCTTCAGGTTTATTTTTTTCTTCTCATTGTTTTTTATTTCTATCCATTCGGCTCCGGTGTCCGCTCCGGCCGGATTGGGAAGGAGACGCAAAATTTCCACGGCGTGTTTCGGATATTTTTTCACTTCCAATTTGAATTCCTCGTTTATTTTCTCGCTGCCGTCATCCGCCGAAAAAGAAACTTTGTATTTGCCCGGATCCGCGTATGTATGGCGCACATCTTTCAGGTAGCTCTTTTTTTCATCTCCAAAATCCCAGACATATTTCAATTTGTCTTTATCGTCGTCTTTGACTTTGGCGGAAAATTCGACCGGAATGCCGGCATAAGCATCTTTAATTTTTTTGATCTCTATTTTTGGAAGGGAATTGAATTTATTTTTCTTTCCGGGAGTCAGAAATTTGCTCCAGCGCCAAGTTTTGCCATCGAAGTTGAAAGAGACGCCCTCCTTGGCTCCATCATAGCTGACGGATGAGGCTGTATTTCCGTCCGGATCCAGCAGGTAAATCGTTTCTTTTCCGGAGTTGTTCATGGAAAAAACGAAAACGGGCCTGTATAAAACCAGATAATCGCCGGATTTCAGCACTGTTCCTTCCGGAAAAATATATCCCTTTTTGCTTAAAGTCTTATTTTTTATCGTAGAGGCATCTCCCAGAATCCATCCGGAAAGATCAATCTCGAAGTTTTCGCCGTTATAAATCTCGACGTATTCGCCGGTTGATTCATCTCCTTTCGGGTTGGGCAGAATTTCATTTAAGCGGATAGCGTATTCGCTTTCAGTCGGATCCTCTTCATCACTTTCGCTGTCTTCCGCATATTCTTCCGAGACAAATTCATTCTCTTCTCCCGGCGTGACGATGGAGGTCCAAAGCCATTCCTCATTGATAAGGCTCCAGGAGAAATTTTTCTTGGCGTTGCTGTAGCTGGTCTTGTCGACTGCTTTGTTTTTTTCGCTTATGTCAGAAGCTTTGGCAAAAAGATAGACCGTTTCCGTCCCGGTGTTGTTCAGATAAAAATTTTTGTGAATAGCTAGGATTTCATCGGAATAAACGATTGTGTTAGGGGGAAATTCATATTTATGATTTCCTTCGTCTATTATTTTCCAACCGGAAATGTCTGCGCATTCTTCGCCGAAATTTTTAATTTCCACAAATTCATCTCCGCTTCCAGGATAAGGATAAATCTCATTTAAGCGAATATTCTCAGAATTCTTAGCACATTCCATAATTTCATCCACTTCGTCGACATCAGCTTTATCGCCAGATTCCCCGACATTGTCATCGGATCCAGTATCATCATTTTCGTCTTCAAAATTATCGATTGAGATTGGGGTGCCGATAACAACAATACCTTTAATATTACTTGTTCCGATTGAGGTTACTGCGCTATTATTTACAGCTAAATTTGAATTCATGATCCAACGTAAATAAACAGATGCTTTATTATCGCAATCAGCGGGTAAAGCTAAATTATCCAAAATGCCGGATGTGAAATCATTGGCTAGTGTAATATCACTTTCATCAATATTTGCCCAGATTCCGTCTGTGCCAATTTTGTATTGAAGCTTAAAATCTTTTGGTCCCGTATTTGAGCTTCTTTGTTTGGAAGAGAGGTGCAGGCCTGCATATTCTTGAGAATCAAATTCTATCTGCCAATATTTTTTGCCATCCCCATTATTCCAGTTATTTGTCCAAGCCGAGTTGGCTGTTGTTCCAGAAAGACTGTAGTTAATTAGGCTAGTTCCCTCCGTTATTATGGATTTTGTTAAATTAGTCATGGTTCCGCCATCGGCTATAGCATCGGCAGATCCGTCCGGGAAATTCCATTCAATGATGGTTACGGCTGCAGAAGTTTTTTGCACAAACCCAAAAAACCCTGCCAGAAGCAGGACTCCGAATAAAAATAAATTTACTTTTTTATTTTTATTTTTCACCCGGAACAAGCCCCGCGCTTCGCGGGACAAAAACTAAAGTTTGTTATTTTTTATCTCGGCGCTGATCATGGCGCCTATCTGATGCTGGTGGTGCTTGGATTTCTGTTTTTGCAGGTTCATAATGATGTCTTTCACTCTGTATGGATCCGGAACTTCGATGAAGAGAAAATGGTCTTTCCCTCCGGCAGTCTGGATGTCCACATCTCCGTAATTGATGAAAGTCGGAATCATTCCTGTGACGCGGGTCGTTATGTCCTGGATCTTTTCCAGTTCCAGTTCGCTGACCGAGCGGTTGAAAAGCCCTTTTTGTTTCACGTCTACGATTCTTTTATTGGTGATGATCCAGACATCAAAATAGTAATCTATCCAGATCAGAAAAAAAAGTATCCAGATAACCATCGCGAACAAGTTTTCCAAGAAAAGGAACAGTCCGGAAAATTCAGGGCTCTGGAAGATGGGGAATAGTGTCGGAAAATAGACATGGCCTCCGATCAGCAAGAAAACCGCCGCAAAGATGGAAAAAAGATTATAGATGATGCTGAACCAATGGCGTCGAAGGACGGCAATGATTTGCTCGCCGTCTTTTTGTCCTGAAAAATGATAATTTTGATAACGATCCATGGTTATGGCAATAAATTAGAAAATACCAGGTTCCAATCGATAGAAAAAAACAGGGCCATGTTGGAAATCAGAAGCCCTGCGGAAACGACTACGAAAAAAACCATCATTACCGTCTTGAATTCGGAATCGACGGAATATTTCACAAGATGATACACGATAAAGAAAGATATGAAAAGATATATCAGTATGACGGTGGCATAGAGGGCGAAGATAATAAGCGAGACCATGTGGCAATTTTTAATTTCCAATTTTTAATTTTTAAATAATGCTTAAATTTTAAAATGTTTTAAATGTTAGATATTAGAGCGTTGTTTAC
>DQBY01000110.1 GCA_003534085.1 Candidatus Moraniibacteriota bacterium
CAATTCTCTTTCGATCAACTTGTTGATGATGAACGGTTTGAAAAGTTCCAAAGCCATCTTCTTCGGCAGACCGCACTGATGAAGTTTCAGTTTCGGTCCGACCACGATTACTGAACGTCCGGAATAATCCACGCGCTTTCCGAGCAAGTTCTGTCTGAAGCGTCCTTGTTTTCCTTTCAAAGTGTCAGCCAAAGATCGCAATGCTCTCCGTTGTCCGGTCGAAGCGGTGACAGAAACCTGTCCTCGTCTCGCGCTATTGTCAAACAAAGCGTCGACTGCTTCCTGAAGCATCCGCTTTTCATTTCGAGTGATCACTTCCGGCGCTCCGATCTCGATCAATTTTTTCAGACGGTTGTTGCGGTTGATGATCCTTCGATAAAGGTCGTTCAGATCGGAAGTCGCGAAACGTCCTCCGTCGAGCGCTACCATCGGGCGAAGATCAGGCGGGATCACAGGAATTACGATCGGCAACATCCATTCAAGCTTGATGCCTGACTTGATGAACCCTTGAAAAAGTTTGATCCTCTTCAAAGATTTTTTCTTATCCATCGTTTCATCCTGGTCCATCGCGCTCTTCAGAATTTCAATTTCTTTCGGAATATCAAATTCTTCAAGAATTTTTCGGATTGCCTCCGCGCCTATTCCGGCAGTGAAAACTTGCCCGTATCGCGATGACAGATTGAAATATTCAACTTCAGAAATGATCTTGAGTTTCGTTATGCTCTTCAATTCTTCCTTAGCGGTCCGATAGACAGTTTTCAATTCCTCAGTCTTGCTTTCTTTGGCGTTTCCTTCAGATTTGCCTATTTCTTTCTGCTTGCTTTTGTATTCCGATTCTATCTGCGCGATCGCTTTTTCTCTTTCTTTTTCATCGACGTTCAGGATGATGTAGCTTGAGAAGTAAATGACTTTTTCAAGATCCTGCGGTCCCATTCCCAAAGCCAGACCGATTTTGGAAGGCACGCCTCGCAAGAACCAGATATGCGAAACAGGCACAGCCAGCTGGATGTGTCCCATCCGCTCCCGGCGGACGCTCGAACGTGTGACTTCGACACCACACTTGTCGCAGATGATGCCTTTGTAGCGGATCCTCTTGTATTTTCCGCAGTAACACTCCCAGTCGCGAGAAGGTCCGAAGATTTTTTCGCAGAAGAGACCGTCCTTTTCATAACGCTGGGTCCGATAATTGATAGTTTCCGGCTTGGTGATTTCACCGTGAGACCATTCCAAAATTTCATTTGGTCCGGCCAATTTCAGCTTCACGCTGTTGAAATCGCTTACCTTTGTTATTGAATCCATAAGTTTATACTGGCAATAAAAACTTGCGTTTTAAATTGCTCAGATTATTAAATTTAAATGATTGCAAAAAATAGTTCCTAAATCCAAATTTCAAAGCTCTAAATCCCAAACAAATCCAAAATCCAAATTTTTAAATTTTGAATTTTGGAATTTGTGATTTATTTGGAATTTGTTATTTTGGATTTTGAAATTTCTTTTAGTCTCTTCCAGCTTTCTCAAATTCATCTCCTTCATCTTCGCTTTTGACTCCGGTAAGCTCGACATTCAAACCGAGGCCTTTCAATTCGTTCACAAGCACGTTGAAGGAAGTAGGGATGTTCGGACTCTTGATCACTTCTCCCTTGATGATAGATTCATATGCTTTGCTTCTTCCCATCACATCATCAGATTTGATCGTCAGCATTTCTTGCAAAGTATAAGCCGCTCCGTATCCTTCCAGCGCCCACACTTCCATTTCTCCGAATCTCTGTCCTCCGAACTGAGCTTTTCCTCCAAGAGGCTGCTGGGTGATCAAAGAGTACGGTCCGATGGAGCGCATATGTATCTTGTCATCCACCAAATGATGGAGCTTCATGATGTACTGCACGCCCACGGTCGATTCATTGTCAAAATATTCTCCGGTTCTTCCGTTGACCAATTTGATCTTTCCTGTTTCAGGCAATCCGGCATTGACCAATTCTCCTCTGATCTGCGCTTCAGTCACTCCTTCAAGAGCCGGAGTCGCAGCCTTGTAACCGAGTTTCAATGCGGCCCATCCCAGATGAGTTTCCAAGATCTGTCCGATGTTCATACGGGAAGCGATACCCAACGGATTCAAAATCATATCCACCGGAGTTCCGTCCGGAAGGTATGGCATGTCCTCGACTGGAGCCACTCTCGAAATGACACCTTTATTTCCATGGCGTCCGGCCAATTTGTCTCCGACAGAAATTTTTTTGAGCTGAGCGACAGATACCTGGATCTGCTGGATCACGCCGGTTGAAAGCTTGTCGCCTTGTTCTCTTGAAAAAATCTTTATGTCAACAACTTTTCCGTATTCTCCATGAGGAAGATACAGGGAACTGTCTTTGACGTCTCGAGATTTTTCTCCGAAAATCGCTCTGAGCAATCTTTCTTCAGAAGTCAGGTCGCCTTCGCCTTTCGGTGAGATCTTTCCGCAAAGGATGTCGCCTGAAGAAACTTCCGCACCGATGCGGATGATTCCGGTTTCATCCAGATTTTTCAATCTTTCTTCTCCGATGTTCGGGATATCTCGAGTTATGACTTCGGGTCCCAGCTTTGTGTCTCGCACATCGATAGAAAAATCTTCGATATGTATCGAGCTGTATCGATCGTCTTGGACCAATTTTTCAGAAATGATGATGGCATCTTCATAGTTTGATCCTTCCCACGGAACAAAAGCGATCAGAATGTTCTGTCCGAGTGAAAGTTCTCCGTGATCGGTCGAAGCGCCGTCAGCCAAAAGCTGTCCCTTCTTCACGATGTCATCCTTCTTCACGCGAGGGATCTGATTCATCGAAGTGAAGGCGTTTGATTTCACGAAGCTTTGCAATCTGTATTCTCTCTTTATGTATGGTTTCTTCGCGCCGGCCCGCTTCGCCGGAGCTTCAGCGAGGCGAGCAGGAGCTTCTTCTTTTACGATTATATGATCAGCGTCAACTTCCACAACTTCTCCGGCTTGTTTTGCAATCACAACTTGTCCGGAATCAGCAGCCGCCTTGTCTTCAATACCCGTTCCGACCAACGGAGCTTGCGGTTTCACGCAGGACACAGCCTGGCGTTGCATGTTTGAACCCATCAAAGCACGGTTGGCATCATCGTGTTCCAGGAAAGGAATGAGCGAGGTTGCGACAGAGATCATCTGCTTCGCTGACACATCGACAAAATCAATTTTTTCAGCTTCAATTTCAGCCGCATGTCCCTTGACTCTGGCTTCAACCAAACCTGCTTGAATATTTCCGTGCTCATCCAGATTGATTCCGGCATGCGCGATATTCTTTCTGTCTTCGACGGTCGCGTTGACATATTCGATCTCACGGCTGACCCATGGTTTTATTTTTACGGTCTTTATTTTTTTATCCTTCGCGATTTCTTTCGCCAAATTCTCATCAATCATAGTTCCGGCTTTCGCTCCGGCTCGCTCCGCCGTAGCGACAGCGAGGCGAGCAATGTCTTCATCTAAAACTTTATTTACCAATTTCTCAGCGTCGTTTTCCATTTCGCGATACACTTTCAAATACGGAGTTTCCAAAAATCCGAATTCATTCACTTTCGCGTATGTCGCCAAATGTCCTACCAGACCGATATTCGGACCTTCCGGAGTTTCCACCGGACAAATTCTTCCGTAATGGGAATGATGAACATCTCGAACTTCAAATCCGGCCCGTTCTCGAGTAAGACCTCCCGGTCCCATCGCTGAAAGGCGCCTTTTGTGTTCCAACTCAGCCAATGGATTCACCTGATCCATGAATTGTGACAGCTGTGAACTTGCAAAAAATTCCTTGATGGAAGCAGCCACCGGTCTTGAGTTGATCAATTGTCCCGGCACCACTGTTTCAATGTCGCAAGTACTCATCCTGTCTTTAATGTTTCTCGCCATTCGAGCCAGACCGACTCGCAATTTGTTCTGCACCAATTCGCCGACAGCGCGGACGCGTCGATTTCCGAGGTGATCGATATCATCAGCAATCGCAACTGGATCATTGTTTAATCGGATAATTTCTTTGATGATTGAAATCAGATCTTCGCGCATCAAAATCCTGTGCGCTTCGTCGTTCGGAAAATTCAGTTCCAATCTTTGGTTCAAACGATATCGTCCCACGTCTCCGAAGTCATACCTTTCAAAATCAAAAAACATCGCGTCAATCATCGATTTCGCGTTTTCTTCAGTGGCCAAATCACCCGGACGGATTCTTTTGTATACTTCCTTGTATCCTTCTCCCTGGCTCTTCGCTACATCCTTAGCGATAGTCTGGTCGATATATCTGGTTTCACCATTGTCAGCATCCGTGAAAAGATCCAAGATCTGCTTGTCGGTTGAATATCCAAAAGCCCGCAACAGCGAAGTTACAGGAACTTTTCTTTTTCTGTCGATTTTTACTGAAAGCACTCCGTCAAAATCTGTGTCAATTTCCAGCCACGCTCCGCGGTTCGGGATGATTTTCGCTCCGAAAAGCTTCTTTCCTTTTTGGTATTCCATCGTAAAGAAAACGCCGGGACTTCTGATAAGCTGGCTGACAACGACTCTTTCCACGCCGTTGATGATGAAGGTTCCCCGTTCAGTCATGATCGGGAAGTCCCCAAGATAGATTTCTTGTTCCTTTATTTCTCCGGTTCTCTTGATCAAGAGCTTAACTTTGCATCGAAGAGGGGCTTCAAAAGATATGTTCTTGTTTTTCGCGGTTACTTCGTCGTATTTCGGTTCGTCGAGATAATAATCTTCGAAAAATAATTCCAAATCTTTGCCCGTGAAATCAGTCACGGGATTCACCTCTTTCAAAAGATCCTTCAAGCCCTTTTCCAGGAACCAATCGTATGAATTGATCTGCACTTCGATCAGGTTCGGCAGGGAAACCATTGAGAACTTCTTGAAAAATTTTCTTTTGGAAAGAGAGGAGCCAAAGCTGAAGGCTTCCTTAACCTTCAATTCTTTCGATGTTTTAAGCATAAAAATACGCCCATTCTTACTTATTTCGTTATCCCGAGCACTCGGGACTAAGAAATAAGTAAAGCGATGAGTTGAAATTTAGGATTATTTAATTTATTTGATTGTGTTGAAGCAAAATTTTGATTTGTTTACCCGATCGCTTTTCAGCGGAAGGATATTTTGCTTTGATTAAGGCCTGCCCACAATGCTTCGCAAGCGATGCATTGGGCCATTTTTCACCCTTTGGACCTAATTCATGAAGAAGAGTAGTATTCAAGCAGTTTTTAAACTACTTGACAAATGTATATCAATTATAAGCCTTTTCTGCAACTTGTCAAGAAGAGAAGTTCTTTATTTGAAAAAATTATTCACTTTGAAACTTTTTGGCTTGTCTAAAGCAAATAGCTGAAATTTATATTTTATCCATCGGTCTACAATCTGAGTTATACTCGAGTTATCCACAGATTGTCGCGTATCGCACATCATGGATCGTGAATCGGTAATGTGCGTGAGTTGGACACTTGATGTCTTTGAGCGCTTTTTTCATGTGGACATCAAGTGTCTTTATGAGCCCGATAACTCAGCAGTCAAAGACATTCGGTGTCCACCCGAAAAGCATTTAAAGACACCAAATGTCCGGCGCTTTCGTCGCCGAATTTCCTAAAGCCGGGCTTTAGGATTGGCATAGTTCCACGCCTCCGCCACAGTTTTTGCTATTCTATATGAAGTAAAGTTCTCGCCAATATCCGACTTCACCTCAATTTTCTCGATATTCTCAGCCCCTAAGCTGTTTTTGGCAAGCATTTCATCGATGCTCGGCAACAATCGCTCCGAAAGCTGCTTTTCTTCCGCAAATTCAAAAGTATCAAGGACCTTGTCCTGATCCTTCAATAAAAGCGTAATCTGCTTATTTTCGATCTGTATTTCAATAATCATAGCCGTTGGTTTCAAAAAGCTTGGCTTTGCGGGATTGAAAAGCTTGGCTTTGAGGAGGAGTCCCGAGTACTCGGGACGACGGGGAAAAGCCGAGCTTTAGTTAATTTTCCGAGGGTTGCGCGGGCAGGACACTTGATGTCTTTGGTTTGCCTCTTCGTTGGACATCGAGTGTCTTTGGATGCCCTGCGCCAGCCGATTAAAGACATTCGGTGTCCACCCGAAAAGCATTTAAAGACACCAAATGTCCAGTTCTTCCCAATTATACCATCTCCGCCCAAAAACAAAACCAGCCTTTTGGAAGGGCTGGCCTTAATTGATTAATTTTTAATTCTCCCCTTTAAAAGCAATCCCGATAAGAGTTTTGAACCTATTTGTTTTCCTATCATTTAATTCCTCATAA
>DQBY01000096.1 GCA_003534085.1 Candidatus Moraniibacteriota bacterium
CCTGAAAGACGAAGAAGCGGCGTATAGCGGAGAATATATAGACGAGCTGAACAAAAAATATGCTGATGTCGGAAGCGTGAGGGAAATAGGAGAGAAAGCGGCAAAGGATATTCTGGAAAATATAATCAAAAAAACAGCAAAAGAAAAAATGCAGATCGATTACGATGTCTGGATGAGCGAGAAGGAAATCCAAGAAAAATATGCCGATCGATCCATTGAAATCTTGAAAGAAAAAAACCTGACGTATGAATCAGAGGGAGCGTTGTGGTTGAAAACTACGCAGTTTGGAGACGATAAAGACAGAGTTTTAATAAAAAGCGACGGACAGAAAGCATATTTTGCCGGAGACTGTGGCTATATGCTGAATAAGATTGAAAGAAAATTTGATCGCTTGATAATGGTGCTGGGCGCTGATCATCATGGATATGTCGCCAGGTTGCGCGCTTTGGCCGAGGCTCTTGGGTTTGCTGGAAAATTTGATTTCGTAATCGCTCAATTGGTGCGGATCGTAAAAGACGGGAAGGAAGTCAGGATGAGCAAACGTGCGGGGAATGTTGTTTATATAGACGAACTGATTGAAAAAGTCGGACATGATGTTTCCAGATTTTTCTTTTTGATGTATTCACCGGATACGCATATGAATTTTGATTTGGGATTGGCCGAAGAGAAGTCTCAAAAAAATCCTGTCTTTTACGTGCAATACGCCCACGCGAGGATTTGTAGTATACTTCGCAAATCGCAAATCGCAAATNNTTCCAAATAAATTCCAAATCCCAAATTTCAAATTCTAAACTTGAATTATTAGCAGATCCGAAAGAATTGAGTCTGATAAAAGAGCTGAATAAGTTTCCGGAACTGGTTGAAGAAATTTCAGAAAGTTACGAAGTTCACAAATTGCCGTACTACGCCATCAAATTGGCTGATAAATTCCATTCGTTCTATAATGACTGCAAAGTTCTGGACGAAAAAAATCCTGAGCTGACGCAAGCCAGATTGGAACTTGTAAGCGCCGTCAGAATCGTTCTGGCGGAAACCCTGCGATTGATCGGAGTATCTGCTCCTGAAAAAATGTGATTTACGAACATACGAATTTATCGAAAATACGAATAATAAAACTTTAATGTCTTGTGAGGTATAATGGTTTAGTAATTTCGTTTAATTCGTAATTTAGTAAATATATGAGAATAGGAATAGACGCAAGAACAATTTTGAACCCTGAAAAGGGAGATGCAATCGGAGTGGGGCATTATACCTATCAGCTCATCCGGCATCTTTTAGAGCTCGATCAGGAAAATGAATATGTCATTTTCTTTGATTTTCGCGTGAGGGAAAAAGACATCAAGAAGTTTTCGAAACCGAATGTAAAGATAAAATTTTATCCTTTTTCCGATTACAAAAAATATCTTCCCGGCGCGTATAATGAGATTCTCGGAAGCGCGACTCTCTTGAAAGAAAATTTAGACATGCTCCATACGACATCGCCGATGAGCAGAATCCCGACCAGCTACCGGGGAAAAACCATCGTGACTTTCCATGATTTGGCTCCATATAAAGTTCCGGAAGTTTTTCCGAAACTTCAGAACACCAGATCAAAAACAATATTGAAGATGATGTGCAACAAAGCGGACAAGATAATTGCCGTTTCCAATTCCACCAAAAAAGATCTGCAGGAAATTTTGAAATGCGCGGACGACAGGATCAAGGTTGTGTATAGCGGTTTTGATAAAAGATTTTTCGAAGAGTCAGCTGTTTCGAGAGAAAAGATTTTGGAAAAATACGGAATAAAAGACAAATACATTTTATTTTTAGGAACTTTGGAGCCGGTGAAAAATATCGGCAGACTTTTCGAAGCTTTTAAAATTTTTCAAAACAATTGCAAGCAAGGTGGATCGAATTGCAATTATAAATTGATCATGGCCGGAAAGAATGGGTGGCTGGCGAAAGAATACAAGCAGATGGCTAAAGATCTAGGTATTGCAAAAGACGTTGTTTTTACAGGTTATATTATCGGAGATGAAATGGTTCCGCTTTTCAAGAATGCTGATTTTTTCGTGATGCCGTCTTTATATGAAGGCTTCGGAACGACTGTCTTGGAGGCTTTCGCGACCGGAACTCCGGCAATCGTGACTAACGTTTCTTCAATTCCGGAAATAGCGGGGGATGCGGCAGAATTTGTCGATCCGAACAATGGAGAAGAAATCGCAAGCGCAATGCTGAGATTTGCCAAAGATGAAAGCCTAAAGGAAATTTACAGGCAAAAAGGAAAGAGACAGGTGGAAAAATTCGATTGGGAGATTTGCGCCAGAGAAACGCTTGAGCTTTACAAAAGCTTCAAGAAATAGTAGTATTTGCATATAAAAGGCGAAGATGAGGCAATCACCTCGGAGCTGCAGGAGGAAATAGGGTTGTCATCCTGAACTTGATTCAGGATCTAATAAGAACTGGTGGTTTCACTAAGATTCAATTAGATTCCGGATCAAGTCCGGAATGACAAATCTAAATTAGAACCTGCCGGGTAAGCCCGTAACAGCTGTTTGAGGATCGTAAATCGTGGATCGTGGATCTCGTATCGTTTTGATACGCGATATGCGATATGCGATACGCGATTAAATTAAGGTGGTACCACGCGGAAGCGTCCTTAACAGTAGTTGTTAAGGTTTTTTTATTTTATGGAAACCAAGAAGAGATTAAAAATTTTGGATAGGATTATTAAAGAAAAGATAGACCCAAGGATATTCGAGGGAATATTGCTTACTGGCTCCATGAGTTTTGGTAAAAATTATTCCGTTACAAAAGATTCTGATATTGATTTGTTGTTTGTTATTAAAAAAGAAAATATAACTAAAATTATCAAAAGCAAATTTTTTGTAAAATCTGAACATTTTGCTATTGAGAGGATAGAATTATTAAAAGCGGGGAAAACTGATGGTCTTTGGATAGATCAATTTATAGATGGAATTATGATAAACATGGGAATTGTATCTGCGGAATCATTTAAAAAAATATGTGGGCTGCGGAATAAATATTGGAAAATTTCAACCCAATTGCGTGAATATAATAAGAGAAACAAATTAAAAACAATAAATGGAAATTTCTGTAAAGATTCTGTGAAAATAACCAAGAATAAAGAAGAATGGAATATAAGAAAGCACACAATAAAAAATAATGACGATATACTAAGTCAGCCAATTTTTAGCAATATCTTAAGTGGAGAAGTTATTTATGATAAGGATGGTCAAATTCAAAAAGAATCTGAAAGATTAAAAAAACTTTTGTTAAAAAGATATGGGTACAGGAAAGTTTTAAATTTGCTTGGATATGTTTTGAAAAAGATGTCTAAGGAATCTAAATTAGTTTTTTGCAATAATTTAAAATATTAAATAAATTTTATGTTTAAAAAAATAGATCCTAAACAAACCTTTCCAAAGATGGAAGAAGAAGTTCTGAAATTTTGGAATGAAAATAAGATATTTGAGAAGTCGTTGGAAATACGCAAAGACGCCAAGCGGTACAGTTTTTATGACGGACCGCCATTTGCGACAGGGACTCCGCATTACGGGCATATCGTGGCGAGTACGATGAAGGATGTTGTGCCAAGATATTGGACGATGCGGGGATACTTGGTTGAGAGAAAATGGGGATGGGATTGCCATGGTCTTCCGATCGAGAACATTGCGGAAAAAGAATTGGGGATCAAGAGGAAAACTGAGATCGAGGAAATGGGAGTGGAAAAATTCAATGAGTTTTGCCGTTCCAAGGTTTTGGGATATGTTTCTGAATGGAAAAAAGTGATCAACCGTTTGGGGCGCTGGGCTGATATGGAGAATGCATACAGCACCATGGATCTTCCGTATATGGAATCGATCTGGTGGGTTTTCAAAGAACTCTGGGACAAAGGATTGATATATGAAGGGTATCGTTCCATGCACATCTGTACCCGCTGTGAAACGACTTTGTCGCAACAGGAAGTGAGCGAAGGATACAAGGACATCAAAGATTTGTCCGCAATCGCAAAATTTGAACTGGTCGATGAACTGGGAACTTTTGTTTTGGCTTGGACGACTACGCCGTGGACATTGATCGGTAATGTAGCGTTGGCAGTGGGAAAGGATATAACTTACGTAAAAGTCAGAACCACTGATTCTCACCTGAACACACATGATTCCACTGAGTTTTATATCTTAGCGAAAGAGAGATTAACAGATATTTTTAAGGATAAGGAAGTTGAAATTATCGAAGAGTTTTTAGGTAAAGATTTGGTTGGAAAAAAATACAAACCTCTTATTGATTATTATGTAAACAAAGGACTTCAGAACGAAGAAAACGGCTGGAAGATTTATGCCGCTGATTTTGTGACTACTGAAGAGGGGACAGGTGTGGTGCATATCGCGCCGGCTTTTGGAGAAGATGATCTGAATTTGAGCTATCAATATAAATTGCCTTTTATCCAACATGTCGGAATGGACGGACTGATCAAAGAAGAAGCGACAGATTTCGCGGGTTTTTCTGTAAAACCTCAAGAAAATCACCAAAAGACTGACATTGAAGTGATCAAATATTTGGCGCACAGTGGTTTATTATTCTCAAAAGAAAAATATGAACACAGTTATCCGCATTGTTGGAGATGCGATACTCCGCTGATTAATTACGCGACTTCATCTTGGTTCGTGAAAGTGACCGGCGTGAAAGAACGAGCGCTGGAATTGGCCAAGGATATAAATTGGTCGCCCAAACACATAAAAGAAGGACGCTTCGGCAATTGGCTGGAAGGCGCGCGCGATTGGTCCATTTCCCGACAAAGATATTGGGCCTCAGTCATGCCGATCTGGAAATGTTCTTGCGGAGAAATGCGGGTCTTTGGTTCCATAAAAAAATTGGAAGAAGCCAGCGGAGAAAAAGTTACGGATCTTCACAAGCATGTGGTGGATAAAATTACTTTCAAATGTGAAAAATGCAACGGAACAATGAAAAGGATTCCGGATGTTTTGGATACCTGGTTTGATTCAGGTTCAATGCCATACGCTCAGATGCATTATCCTTTTGAGAACAAGGAAAAATTTGAAGCCGGATTCCCGGCGGAATTTATCGCGGAAGGAGTGGATCAAACTCGCGCCTGGTTCTATTATCTGCATGTCATCGGAACAGCCATCAAAGATTCCAATGCGTACAACAATGTGATCGTGAACGGAATCGTACTGGCGGAAGATGGCAAGAAGATGGCCAAGCGCCTCAAAAATTATCCAGATCCGACTTTCATGTTTGAAAAATACGGAGCGGACGCGCTGCGTTTTTATCTCATGTCTTCTCCAGTGGTGGCTGCGGAAAATTTGAATTTCAAAGAATCCGATGTTTCTGATCTTGTCCGTGGAATGTTCCGCATGCTTTGGAATTCGTATTCTTTTTTCGTCCTGTATGCCAATATAGATGATTTTAAACCTAGAGAATCTCTATCTCAAATCTCTATCTCAAATCTTCTAGATAAATGGATTATTTCAGAACTCCACACGCTTATCCAGGATGTAAATTCATCTATGGAAAATTATGAATTGAACAAGGCTTGCAGGGTGATACCAAAATTCATCGATAATCTTTCTAATTGGTATATCCGACGCAGCCGAAAGAGATTCTGGAAAAGTGAAGATGACGGCGATAAAGAAAATGCTTACCAAACTTTGCATACAGTGCTAGTCGAGCTTTCAAAACTGATGGCGCCATTCACGCCGTTTATATCAGAAGAAATATATAGAAATTTAACGGCGGTAGAGACGAGGCATGCCTCGTCTGTACATCTCGCTGATTTTCCAATGGCGAATAAAGATCTGATCGATGAAAAATTAAATCAGGAAATGGGAAAAACTCGAGAGATAATTACCGAGGCTTTGCAATTGCGTGCCAAAGCTGGAATCAAAGTGCGTCAACCATTGTCCGAGTTACGAGTTACGAGTTACGAGTTACGAAAGGATTTTATCGAAATAGTGAAAGAAGAGGTAAACGTTAAAGATGTGGTTGTGCAAAAAGGCGAGGAACCAAAGATAGAATTAAATACTGAAATAACCGGAGACCTGAAACTCGAAGGCCAAGCTCGTGAAATTATCCGTTTTATCCAGGAAATGCGCAAAGAAGCGGGTTATGAGGTTGACAATCGCATAAAGGTGTGCTATTCTGGAAAGCCTGAAGTTTTTGAAAAGTTCGGTGAATTGATCCAAAAAGAGGTGTTGGCCACAGAGCTGATACCTGATAAGATTGATCAGCCTGATCTTGAAAAAGAGTTTGAAATGGAAGGTGAACTAAAAATTTCAATAAAGAGATAAAAGGAGGAGTTCTTGAAAAATTTAAAATTATTCGGATTTGTTATAGCGATTGTTTTTGTCGCGGTGGTATTTGCTCTGTTGAATTATGTTCATGAAAATTTCCCCCGGCTGGAAATCGCTTTATTTTTTCTGGTAGCCCTTCAGTTGGGGGCACTGGTTGCGGTTGTTATCGTGGTGTTCTTGGATCACAGGAGGGACAAGGAGGAAAAAGAAAAGCAATTAATGAAAGAGGCAGAATATAAGAAAAACAACAAAGAGATGCTTGAAAAATTAAAGGATAAATGAGGAGGGAGTAACATGGGAATGAAAAAAAGAGGTTGGGTTATGTCGCTTGATGCACGATTTATTATTTACATAGTGATCGGGCTAGTGCTCTTTATTTCGGGAATATTTTGGACCGGGCCATATATAATGACGGCTGCAGGATTTTCAAAGAATATTTCTGCAATTCCTGTAGCTTTTCTCCAATTGCTGGCGGTGTATCCCATCAGTAGAGCACTTTTCCGGTGAAGATTTTTTGGGGCCCTTTGAGTAATCTCGGGGCCTTTTCTTTTTGCCAGAATTTGAGATAAAATCATATCATGGACTACAAATATACAGGAATCATATTGAATAAAAAAAACGTCGGCGAAACGGATCGGATCTATACGATCTATACTTTGGAAGCGGGCAAGATACGGATTTTAGGCAAGGGCGTGAGAAAGCCGAACGCGAAGCTGGCCGGAAGCCTGGAGCCGATCACTTTGGCGGAAATTTTTGTGGCCAAAAGCAAGGGGATGGGAAAGATAACCGGAGCCATTCCTCTGGAAAATTTTTCTAAGATAAAGTCGGATTTTGATGCGCTGGAAAAAGTCTATGACGCTTTTGTAATTTTTAGCAAAATAATCGCTGATCAGGAAAAAGACAAGGAGGTCTATGAAATTTTTCTAAGCTTCTTGTTCGGATTGGAGAAAATAAGCGGAGAAGAAAATAAAGCGAAGATGGAAGTTTCGACGCTCGGATTTTTTTTCAAACTCCTTTTCCAAATGGGGTACGGTCTTGAGGTAAATAATTGCGTCCATTGCGGGAAAAAACTTGAACCGGATAATAATCTTTTCAGCGCTTCAAGGGGCGGAATTTTGTGCCGAGACTGCCAGTCTTTTGAAAATAAAAGGATAAAGATCAGCCCGGAATCCATAAAGCTCATCCGGATTTTTCTGAAGAATAAGATAGGAAGCCTGACAAAGCTGCAAGTTTCGCAAAAAGATCTGAATAATTTGAAAGTCGTGGTACAGGAAAGCTTTAATTGGATATAGGATAAATTCCAAATTCATCTAATTTTCTAATTCCTAATAAAATTAGAAAACAGCACTATGATGCCACTGGTTGTTATTGGGTGAATCAGGCAATTAGAAATTAGAAATTAAATCGACTTTCAAAAAATCTCCCGATTTGGTATACTGTCTGTATAAAATAAAAAAAATAAACGGGCAAAGCATGTCTTTATCTGAAATAAAAAAGAAATTGTATTCATCGCAAGCTGATGAGAATCTGTCGCAACATTCTCAAAATGAATATGATTCCAAGAGCATTTCGCAATCCGATCTTGCCGGAGACAGTAATGATGTTTGGGCCGAAAAGGATGCCGGCTTGGAAGATAATCAAAAAAACGCCATAAAAATCGGCGCTTTTGTCATTGTCGGAATAACCGTGCTGTCAGTTTTGGTCTTCGGAACTTACCGGTACATGCAGAGCGCTTTTAGCGAATCCAATGTCGCTGTGAATATCGAGGGACCGAAGGATGCTTCCAGCGGAAAGCTGCTGGATTATGAAATAAGCTATGAAAACAGAAACCGGGCATCCTTAAAAGGGACTGTCCTGCGCGTCAGTTATCCCGAAAATTTCAAACCGGGAGAAAATGCTAATTTCAAATCAGAGAGTCTGACGAGCGGAGTATTCGCGCTCGGCGACATAGCGGGGAAATCTTCCGGTAAAATAATTTTTTCCGGCAATGCGTATAGCCCGAAAGGAACATTGATGTACCTCAAGGCCGATCTGATATATTCTCCCTCAAACGCAAGCTCTCAGTATGTATCCCGGAATCAGTACGCGATAAATGTCGATTCTTCTCCTATCGAGCTGGAAATTTTTGCTCCTCAAAAAATATCGAGCGGAGACAGCGTCGATTATCAGATAAACTATACCAATACCGGCAAAGAAGATTTTGACGGAATCAGGATAAGGCTGGAGTATCCGGAAACATTTTCTTTCTCGCGGGCCAATCCGGCGCCTTCAGAAGGAGAAGATGTCTGGTATATAGGACGGTTGGAAGCCGGCCATTCAGGGAAGATAATAATAAGCGGAAAACTGGAAGGCGGATGGGATGAGGTAAAGAATGTGCATGCCTATCTCGGAAAAAACAGCCAGGACGGATTTTGGACTTATAGCGAAGAAAAAACCTCGACCTCCATAATCGCCCCGCCGATAATCATCTCTCAAACTGTGAACGGGATGAGCGGCTATGCGGCCAAACCGGGAGAGGTGCTGCGTTTCGAAATAGGATATAAAAACAATACTTCGATAGCTTTGCGCGACGTGATAATAAAAGAAAAGATAGACAGCCCCGTGCTTGATTATGCTTCTCTCGAGCTTCGCAAAGGAGGTTTTGATCCGAACTCGAAAACTATTATATGGAAAGGCGTGGATGATCCTTCTCTCAAACTGTTATCTCCCGGCCAGAGCGGATCGGTGATTTTTTCCATCAAAGTCAAGGAAATGATTCCGATTTCGAATTCCAGCGATAAAAATTTTATCATTTCTGCCAATGTAAAGATAGACAGTCCGGATATCCAAACGCCCATAGGCTCAAACAAGATCGTTTCCGGCAATGTTATGGACATAAGACTAAATTCAAAATTGGTGCTGGACGGCAAAGGATATTTTAATGATTCGGACATTCCCAATTCCGGACCTATTCCGGCCAAAATCGGGGAAGCCACGACATATACGATCCGCTGGAAGGCGATGAATGTTTCAAACGATGTCAACGAAGCCAAGGTGACCGCTTCTTTGCCGACCGGAATCATAATGGCAGGCAACATCTTTCCGGAGGATGAAAGATTGACGTATAACGAGCGGGACAACAGCATAATTTGGGACATCGGAAAAATGGAAGCGGGAGACGGAATATTGAAAGCTCCGCGCGAAGTCGCCTTTCAGATACGTCTCGTTCCGGCCCAAAATCAGTTCGACACCATGCCGACTTTGATCGGACCGGCGGTTTTTTCAGCAAAAGATCTGTTTACCGGCAATATTATTTCAACTTCGATCGACAAGAAAACGACGGCCTTGACGGAGGACAGCGGGATCGGCACCAATTACAAAATTGTGCGATAAAGATGGAAAAGTTTAAAATCATTTCAAAGAAAAAAATAAGGAAAGGAAAAATCCAAACTAAAAACGGAGAAATAAAAACTCCGTTTTTTATGCCTGACGCGACAAGGGGTTTTATGAAATCATTGAGCGATGCC
This sequence comes from Candidatus Moraniibacteriota bacterium, assembly GCA_003534085.1. Lineage (GTDB taxonomy): Bacteria > Patescibacteriota > Minisyncoccia > Moranbacterales > UBA2206 > UBA11098. The sequence goes on from DQBY01000096.1 coordinate 9,821, forward strand.
GATCTAAATAAAATTGGAATCGGTCCAATGGTCGTCAATACGTATCATTTATATCTTCAGCCCGGAATGGATCTTATTAAAAAAGCAGGCGGAATTCATCGCTTCATGAATTGGAATCATCCGCTTTTATCCGATTCGGGAGGATATCAAATTTTTTCGTTGATCCATAAAAATCCCGAGATGGGAAAAATAACGGATGAAAAAGCAATTTTCAAATCGCCTTTGGACGGACGCAAGCACGAGCTGACTCCGGAAAAATCCATCCAGATCCAGTTCGATCTTGGTGTTAACATGATGGTGGTGCTGGATGATGTGCCGCCGGTAACTTATTCTGAGGAGGAAACAAGAATTGCGGTCGAGAGGACCGTCATGTGGGCCAAGCGATGCAAAGCGGAATATGAGCAGCAGATCAAGAAAAGGAAAATAAATTCGGAAGAGCGCCCGTTGATTTTTGGCGTTATCCAAGGAGGAAAAAATGCCGAGCTTCGAAAATATTGCGCGGAAGAATTGGTGAAGCTTGATTTTGACGGTTATGGATTCGGCGCTCGTCATATTGATGAGAATGGCAATCTTATGGAGGATATGGTTAGAGAAACGGCACAAATGATACCAGGGGATAAATTGCGCTTTGCGCTGGGCGTCGGCACGCCGGAGGACATCGTAAAA
>DQBY01000008.1:0-708 GCA_003534085.1 Candidatus Moraniibacteriota bacterium
TGCGCACACCGCTTCGAGCGTACTTACCAATCTGGCGCGCGTTTTCAATTCTGCCCAATCCGGACTTTTGGAAGTAAGAGAGGTGAAAAATATTCTCGCCATCGCGGTCACTTCGAACCGGGGACTTTGCGGGTCTTTCAATTCGCAGATGATCAAAAAAATACGAGAAGAATTGGAAAATCCGGAAAAATTGAAAATCAACAGGAAGGGAAGAGAAAAGATAGAGTCCAAAACGCCAAATGAAGAACTGAGGATCGATTTTATAACCATCGGAAAAAAAGGGGAGAGTTCCATCAAAAAATTCGGAAAAGAAATCGTCGCATCATTTACCGAGCTGGCTTATCTGCCTAAGATCGATGACGTCCGTCCCATGGCCAGATTGGTCATGGATGATTATTTGGCGAAAAAATATGACAAAGTGGTGATTTTTTACACCGATTATGTTTCGGCTATCAAGCAGGAAACGAAAGTCAGGCAGATCCTTCCGATAAGCAAGATAGATATCGAGAAGCAGATCGCGGAGATGGATATTTTGGCGAAAGAATACGGACTGGAAGAGCCGGCGATCGAATACAAAGTCGAGCCGAGTCCGAAAGAAGTTTTGGAATTCATTCTTCCGCGTCTGATTGAAATGCAGATATACCACGCGATTCTGGAATCAAACGCGTCGAAGGAATCAGCTAGGATGATTGCGATGAAGAACGCGAC
>DQBY01000008.1:748-970 GCA_003534085.1 Candidatus Moraniibacteriota bacterium
AGATGAAGATTACGCAGGAAATCGCCGAAATATCTGCAGGGCGTGCAGCTTTGGAAGAGTGAAATCAGGCAGATGAATCCAGCACTAACTTTTGCTTAATAATTACGGCTGAAAGCCGAGCAAAAGTTAGTGCTGGATGAAGATCACGCAAGAAATCGCGGAGATTTCAGCAGGACGAGCGGCGTTGGAATCGTAGCTGTCATTCCGGACCCGCCCCTGGCG
>DQBY01000008.1:1000-2894 GCA_003534085.1 Candidatus Moraniibacteriota bacterium
CTGAATCAAGTTCAGGATGACAATTAAAAAAAGTTGTCATTCCGAGTGAAACGTAGCGGAATCGAGGAATCTACTCTGTATAAAGATCACAGAATTTTATATAGAGTAGATCCTTCGATCCCGAGTGCTCGGGACTCAGGATGACAAAAGGATAGTTTTTTTGAAAAAAAAGCCTCAGGACAATCCCGAGGCTTGAGATGATAATGCATTTATTTGCACCTGATTGTTACATTTGTGGCATCGCCGTCGAAATCGAACTTCTCGACCGCGCATTTCTCCTTTATGCTGTAGCGGGTAAAATTTCCCACTACTGTGCCCAGCTCATGGACAGTGAGATTGAGTCTGTCACGTGTTCCTGTGCCGACGGCAGTTATTACGTATAATACCACCGCTTGCTTCTTTGCTTCATTGGGAATCTCTGCATAAGATGTGGTTGTTATGCAGAGTGCAACTACTACCAGAAAAAAGAGAACTTTTATTTTCATCTGCTCCTCCTTGAGAGAAAATGTGTTGATCAATGTCAACTTTTCATTATACTCCAAACCAACCAAAAAGTCAATAGTTGAGTTCTAGTCATTGAATATTGCCCAAAATAAGCCAATATTTAGCGATTAAAACTTAATGAATTATATTTGTCATTCCGGGCTTGACCCGNNGCTCCCAATTAGATCCTGAATCAAGTTCAGGATGACAGACAAATCAAATTTATGAATGTAGGAAAGATCAACCAAGTCATCGGTCCAGTAGTAGACGTCGAATTTTCCGCCGACGCCAAGGCTTTGGCGGACAAGGGCGGAAATTTGCCAGAAATTTATAACGCATTAGAGATACAGCATGGTGATACCAAGCTAGTTTTGGAAGTTGCGCAGCATCTTGGTGGCAACAAAGTGCGGACGGTGGCTATGGGCTCGACTGACGGGCTTCGTCGCGGGATGGAAGTGACTGACACAGGCGCTGCCATTTCAGTACCGGTCGGCAAGGGTGTGCTGGGAAGGATGTTCAATCTTCTCGGGGAACCGATCGATGGAATAACTGATCCGATCAAATCGGAAGGAAATTCTCCGATCCATCGAGACGCTCCAAGTTTTGACGAACAATCGACTCAGGCGGAAATTTTTGAAACCGGAATCAAGGTTATCGACCTTATCTGCCCGTTCATTAAAGGAGGAAAAGTCGGCCTGTTCGGAGGAGCGGGAGTAGGCAAGACGGTTATCATTCAAGAACTTATCCGTAATATCGCGGCGGTGCATGGAGGCTATTCTATTTTCGCGGGCGTCGGCGAAAGAACTCGGGAAGGAAATGATCTTTATCATGAAATGAAAGAATCCGGCGTGTTGGACAAGACGGCGCTGGTGTTCGGCCAGATGAACGAACCGCCGGGAGCAAGACAAAGAGTTGCGCTTTCCGCTCTGACGATGGCGGAATATTTCCGAGATCAAGAAGGAAAAGACGTTTTGTTTTTTGTGGACAATATTTTCCGTTTCACTCAGGCCGGATCTGAAGTATCCGCTTTGCTCGGACGTATTCCGTCCGCGGTAGGATACCAGCCGACATTGGCCGAAGAAATGGGACGACTTCAAGAAAGAATTACTTCAACTAAAAAAGGTTCAATCACATCCGTCCAGGCTGTTTATGTTCCGGCTGATGATTTGACCGATCCGGCGCCGGCGACAACCTTCGGACATTTGGATTCGACCGTGGTGCTTTCCCGCGGACTGTCAGAGCTTGGAATTTATCCGGCAGTGGATCCTTTGGACTCCAGTTCGACCATCCTTGATCCGAAAATTGTCGGGGAAGAACATTATGCGGTTGCGCGAGGCGTGCAAAAAGTCTTGCAAAGGTACAAAGATTTGCAAGACATCATCGCTATTTTAGGAATGGAAGAACTTTCCGA
>DQBY01000008.1:2913-3132 GCA_003534085.1 Candidatus Moraniibacteriota bacterium
TCTTTCGCAGCCGTTTTTTGTGGCGGAACAATTTACCGGCACTCCCGGAAAATATGTGAAGCTCTCGGACACGATCAAGGGATTCAAGATGATTCTGGACGGAGAGATGGACAGCGTGGCGGAACAGGAATTTTATATGAAGGGGTCTGTTGAAGAGATAAAGAAAGCTTAAAAAATCCAAATAACAAAGTTCAAATTTCAAATCAAATCCAAAAAATT